>NZ_KV839117.1:0-13232 GCF_001838845.1 Staphylococcus sp. HMSC36A10 | reverse complement strand
ACAACAGAGAGAAATAGGATCACCAATTCCAACAAACAATGCAAGTTGGCGGGGGCCCCAACATAGAAGCTGGCGAAAAGTCAGCTTACAAAAATGTGCAAGTTGGCGGGGCCCCAACATAGAGAAATTGGAACCCCAATTTCTACAGACAATGCAAGTTGGGGTAGGACATCGATAAAGAAATACTTTTTCTTTAGCAATTAGTATTTCTTATGCATGAGCTTTACTCATGTATTCATTTTTTAAGTACACATTAGCTACAGCTAATGATAAAGAACCACTACATAATAAATCATTAGTGGTTCTTTATCATTTCTATCTCACTCTTTTACTGGAAGAAAAAGTTTACGTTTGTAGAACATGCCACAATACCAAAAATAATTAAGAAAAATAAGACGATAAGCATGATGACACTTTTCAAACAACCTCTATCAGTTTCTTTCGATTTTCTTTGTTGAACCTTTTTATAATCTTCAAGTAGTTTTGCGGCTTTTTTATTTATATGTTTATTCATGATGTTGACTCCTTATAATATATGTTTAATTCATTAAAATAGTTGAAAACATGACTTGAAATAAAGATATAAAGCTAAAGTAAGGATGTTCAATTGTTTCAAATTTTATGAAAGTATAACGTTAAATATGTTAATTTGATGATGATATTTGCTTTTTATTTTCCAAATGGAATTTACTTAAACTGATGCATTAAAATATTAATGAAGCACTAGAATACATAAATGAATAGTAATGGTGCACAGTATAGAATAATTAAGGCTATATTAAGTATAAATATCGTTAACTGTAAGCTATCTTTAGTTTTAATATAAACTATTAGGATAATCGACGTAAGAAGAATCATATATATTAATGATGAAGAAGTCCATACAAAATCCGCATCATTTGTTGTTAATAATGGGACTATAATTAATCCGAAATTAATCATGCATGCTATATATACTATAATGTTATACACAATGTTAATTTTTGTTCACCACCTTATACTTCTATTTTAAAAACTTCTTTATAATGATATATTGTTTAATGTTGAAATAATTAGATTATCTAATTTTCATTTGCTTTACATGTAAAAGGCTATATATAGTATGCTCTTTATGATTCTAAATGCTTTTTAATATTTAATGCTCATCAACATTTGGATTTTGAATATTCAATTCAAAAACTTTATTAGCTACGTCAATTGTAAAATCAGAACCATAGTTGACATGAGCTACTTTTAATTTTCCATCTAAATAATAGATTGCGATTGCAACATCGTAAAATTCGTCAATGACAAATAAACTCTTTTCGTTTGTTACAACCTCATGCTCTCCTGAGTATACAACGTTAATTTCCCAATCATTAAAAACCATTTGTTAACCTCCTTGAACATTTAAATTGATTCAACTTAAGTTTAACTTATTCATACAACTTCGTACAATATCTAGATGAACATTAATTGTATTTCTAGAAATCTTTTTCAATTATATGTACTAATTATACTTTTAAATTTCTTATTTCAGTATAGTTTTAAAACGATTTTAAAATAATTCTGCAAATATATTAACACATAATGTGTTCAAAAAGTTTTGAACAATTTCAAAACTTTTATATAAAGGGTTTGACAACATGGAATTCAAATTTCTTATTTTAAAAATTACCTCATATAGTGTCATGTTTAGTCTAATTTTTAAGTCAGGAAAGCAAATCAAGTAGATAGTTTAAATTAAAAATATCATAAGTTAATTAAACTAAATTCAGTATAAAAATTAGCCGAAAAACATCATTTCTGAAGTTATCGGCTAAAGTTATAAATTATATTTATTTGTACATGAACAAATAATTTACATTAATTTGTCATTTCTTCTTTTTCCCAATCGATTTTATATCTTTCTGAAGAACGATCTATCCATTTATCTTTAGTATTGGTACCTTTCCAATTTGTTGAAGTCCAGTGCAATTGGTAGTCATCACGAACTCGTTCGTATATTACATCTATATTTGTTTGTTGTTTGGATGCTTTTCTATCCATAGTAATAACTGTAGCGAAGTCTGGTGAAAACCCTGAAGATAATAGAGAACTTGCTTTGTTAGGATCAAGGAAGTTATCTGCTGCTTTCATAGAGCCATTTCTAGTTTTCATGAAAAGTTGATTGCCATATACCGGGTTCCAAGAATCTCTATCATATGGTCCCCAATTTTGATTCACCATATTGTTAAATATCACTTTCCAGCCTACTTTTTTATCAGTTGGGCTCTCTAAAATTGTTTTGAAATCAGGTTGAACATATTTCAGTGTATGACCAATCGAAACATTTGCACCAATAAGGCCGCCAATTTTTCCTGTATCATCACCAGTAACATTACCGTTGAATCCATAAGTTAAAGTACTCATATACTCTTTTGTATCAATCGAATTTCTTGGATAGTAATCAGATATTTGAGCTACTTCATTATCAGGTAGTTGCAACTGTACCTTAAAGGCTGAAGGCCAGGCTAAACCACTTTTGTTAGCACCTTCTTCGCTATAAACTCTATATTGACCAGCAATGGTACCTTTCGTTCTAATAACTAGCAGTTTTTTATTATGATTTTTATCATCGATAAAACTATAAAATACTTTTTTGTGCATGCCATTTTCTTTATCATAAGTGACTAAATCACCTGTTTTTACTGTAGTATTGCTTCCAATATCTGTAGTACCGGTTTTAATATTAATATCAGAATCTGCGGCATTAGCGACAGGATTCATTAATATGGAACCTAGCAATAGTGTTGTTGTTACTGAGCTGACTATACGTGTTTTCATTTTCATCATCCTTCTATTTTTTAAAACGATTTGAGGAAACAATAATCAATATGTCAATTTAGAATATTGCAGTTGAGACATATCAAATATTTATAATCGTTTATATTAGTATATTTAATGTAGCAACTGATAAATTACTGAGTGATGATGAGTGATTATTTTAAGAATATGTTTTTAACTTTTATTTAAAATTTGAAAGGAAGCATTTCAATTTCGAGGGTTAGTCAAAGTTGAATAAATTCTTTATGAAACAAGGAAAAGACATAGCTAATTTTATTGATTAATTTCTTTAAAACTAATGATTTGTTTGATTTAAAAATGTAATCGATTACAATATAAAAATACAAATATCTTAGAATTAAATCAATTAATTAACTATTAAATAAAAATTAACTATATATTAACTAGTGTAAATTAATAAATAGAAATAGAGAAAAAGGGTATTAATTATGTTTGGAATTTCGTCGGGAATAAATTTTGCCATTACATAGAAATATCTAATAGATAACGAAAAAGTATCGTATGTATTTTTAATATAGTGTAAAATATTATATGTAAAATAAAATGTAGGTTTTTAGTTAGAGGCATTATAAGAAAATTTTGAGTATAGGTTAGCTTTTAATTATGAATCTTATTGAAATTTGATTAATAAAAATATGATAGGGGATTAAAATGAAACTATTTTATATCGTATTTCTTATTATTATATGGCTGAATATATTTTTAGGAAATGAAATCATCCATACACTGACTGTTTTAATAACAACATTGTATATTGTTAATTCAAGAAAGGGGATTAAAAATGACAGAGTTGAATAATATTATAAACTCTCTTCAATCTTTGTTTGAGTCTGAATCAGGCTATAAAATTTCGAAAAATTCAGGAGTTCCATATCAAACAGTACAAGATTTAAGAAATGGGAAAACCAAACTAGAAGATGCTAGATTTAGAACGATTATTAAACTTTATAGTTACTATGTCTCATTAAAAGAACACTAATCATGGGACAATAAAGTATTGCTATAATAATTGAATCATTAAATGAAGGAATAGAGCCTAAGACATAATAAATCAATGTCTTAGGCTCTACAATATTATATTGGTAGTAGTTGACCGAATGAAAATGCCCATGTAACAAGCATTTTTCAATTATAGGCGGGGCCCCAACATAGAGAATTTCAAAAAGAAATTCTACAGACAATGCAAGTTGGGGAGTGACAACGAAATAAATTTTATAAAATACTATTTCTGTCACATTCCTACTCCCAATTCCATTTAAATATATAGAAAATTTTACCTATTATATACATCATACACTTTAAAAATTATCATTTAAATAATCTGATTTGGAATTAAAGTGCATGAAGTATAAGTCACCTTCATATACTAATCAAAGAGGACGTCAACAGTTATTTTATTAGGATTTTTAACATAAACATTTGCTAGATCTGAATGTAATCTTTTGCTTAAATCAATAGTGTAGTTATTACCGCCACCGGTGATCTTAAGCTTACCTTTATTACGATTTTCGTTATATAATATTTTATTTTTTATTAACGCTTCTCGTGCACGGAAATCGATTTCTTTCAATGTTAATACTGGTTTATTGCCTTGGTATATTTTATGCGCACCAATAATCGTTTGTAGTTTATCTTTGTATTGCACAAAAAGATTATAAGTTTTATCAGAAGGTTTTGCGGCTGGTGTAACGCCACCTGTAAATGTCTCTCTATAAGACCACCATAACTGATCAGTATCTTTGTCTTTTAGTCCAAACACATCTACGTAACGATCTTTTAACTGATTAATATTTCCCCAACTTTCAGCGCCCCATAAAGATATATGTGCTGACCATGAATATCTCTTAAGTTCAACATAAATGTTTCCATTATCATATTGATATAGCCATTTATTTGAAAATGAAAAATGAGGCTGTGTGTAATATTTAATTAATTCATTGATGTTAGTTTCATCTTGACCAATGCTATAAGCTTTAGCTTCAGAGTAAAAACTAAATACTGGTTTTTGATTTTGAGGTAATACAGTACCTAATAGTAATAATGTTGTCGTTAAAATTATATTTTTCGTGATGTTCTTACTCATTAGAACATCTCCTTTCAGAGGAATCATGATACGAGGAATAAGAAATTTAAATGTGAGCGAAGTCAATATAGTATTTGCGATTATTTTTATTAACTCCATTATTATTGTTAGTTTGATTTTTCGAGGATAACTTCAATTTTTGCATTTTGAGGTTTTTTAACATATCTATTTGCATCAGTTGATGGCAACCTTTTACTTAAATCTATTGTGTAGTTATTGTCTGCACCTGTTATTTTAATTTGTCCTTTATTATAAGAATTATTATATAATTTTTTACTTTTAATTAATGTTTGACGAATACGAAAATCTAATTCTTTTAAAGTTAAAACAGGCTTATTGCCTTCATAAACTGGAAATCCGCCAGTAAACGTTTCTGCTTTATCTTTATATGTTACATTCAGTTTATAGTGTTTATCGTTAGATGTTGCTGCAGGAGTAACACCACCAGTAAACGTTTCTTGAGATAATGCAAAAGAATCAATGGTTTCTTGGTCTTTTATGCCAAAAATATCAACGCTTTTATTTCTTAATTGGTTGATATTGCCCCAACTTTCAGGTCCATAAACTTGAATATGACTATACCAAGAAAACTGTAACAACGTTGCATGAATCGTACCGTTATCTTTTTGCCATAAC
Organism: Staphylococcus sp. HMSC36A10; assembly: GCF_001838845.1. NCBI lineage: Bacteria > Bacillati > Bacillota > Bacilli > Caryophanales > Staphylococcaceae > Staphylococcus > Staphylococcus sp. HMSC36A10. The sequence goes on along the minus strand of NZ_KV839117.1, from coordinate 7,687 downwards.
GTACTGTTAGAGAAGGTTAAATATTTTTGCGAGTAATATTTAGTTAACTCATTAACGTTAGTTTCATTTTGATTTATATAATAAGCTTTCGCTTCAGATGAAGAATTGATAGGTGTATTAGGAAATTGTGTAGATGCTGTACCTAATAGTAACAATGTTGTTGATAAAATAATTTTTTTCGTGATGTTATTGTTCATTCGAATTTCTCCTTTGAGTATTGTTGGAATGTTTAATTATAAAAAGGGGTTAATTAGATAATTGAAATTATCCGCATTTACAAAAGGTAATAGGTTAGTTAGATTTTTCGAGTATGACTTCAATTTCTGCATTACGAGGATTTTTAACATAACGGTTTGTGTCAGTTAATTTTAACTTTTTACTTAAATCAATCGTGTAATTATTTCCATCAGCAGTTATCTTAATTTGACCTTTATTAAATTCTCCGTTATATAACTTTTTATTTTTTATTAATGTTTGACGAATACGGAAATCTAATTCTTTTAAAGTTAATACTGGTTTATTTCCTTTGTAAAATTCATGTCCACCGATGATAGTTTGTTGTTTATCACTATATTTTAAAAATAGTCTATAAGGCTTATCAGATGAAGTAGCTGCTGGCGTAACACCACCAGTAAATGTTTCATCATAAGTCCAGTAACCTTCAACTGTGTCCTCATCTTTAGTTCCAAATATATCAACGTATTTATTTCTTAACTGATTAATGTTTCCCCAACTCTCGGATCCAAACACTTGAATATGACTATACCAAACCCACGTTTGCAATGTTGCATGAATGCTACCATTGGGCTTTTGCCATAACCATTTTCCAGATAATGAAAAATGCGGCTGAGTGTAATATTTGATTAGTTCATTGATATTAGTCTCGTTTTCACTGATATTATAGGCTTTTGCTTCAGATGAAAAACTGATTGGTGTTTTAGGAAGTTGTGTTGATGTAGTTCCTAAAAGTAACAATGCTGTTGATAAAACTAATTTATTCATGATGTTCTTTTTCATATGAAAATCTCCTTTGCGTGAATTACCCAAAGTATATAAGCTATTACACCGATTCGGAATTAAATAAAAGCTAAAACTATGTTAAATAAACTTAAACAGTTAGTAGTGTTATTTAAGCAAAACTTATCATTTTTAAGTTTTGGACAGAAACAGTATCTAATAAAGTAGGCGGGAGTTATATATTAAAAACGATACGTTAGAATTATTCTCTAATCAATTGTATTAAATTGTTTGATAATTGAATTTTCTAACTACTTGAAAAATAGTTATACTTTAAATGTAGTACTTATTTTAATTATTTCCTACTACTTAAATTTAATATTAATAAAATGTTCATTTAATTATTGATAAAATATTACAAATTTTAATAGTAGGTTGTGTTTATTTTGTATGCGCTTACAATTTAGGTGTAACTAAAATAAAAGGAGTTGTTATTAATGAAAAATTTACGAAACAGAAGTTTTTTAACTTTATTAGACTTTTCACGACAAGAGGTAGAATTCTTATTAACACTCTCCGAGGATTTAAAACGTGCTAAATATATTGGCACTGAAAAGCCTATGTTAAAAAATAAAAATATTGCACTGTTATTTGAAAAAGATTCTACAAGAACGCGATGTGCATTTGAAGTTGCAGCGCATGATCAAGGTGCAAATGTAACTTATTTAGGCCCAACTGGATCACAAATGGGTAAAAAAGAAACAACTAAAGATACTGCACGTGTGCTTGGTGGAATGTATGATGGCATTGAATACCGTGGTTTTTCACAAAGAACAGTAGAAACTTTAGCTGAGTATTCAGGCGTACCAGTGTGGAATGGTTTAACTGATGAAGATCATCCTACTCAAGTTCTTGCTGATTTCTTAACAGCAAAAGAAGTCTTAAAAAAAGATTATGCAGATATTAACTTTACATATGTTGGAGATGGTCGTAATAACGTTGCAAATGCATTAATGCAAGGTGCTGCCATTATGGGTATGAACTTCCATTTAGTTTGTCCAAAAGAATTAAATCCAACAGATGAATTATTAAATCGCTGTAAAAATATTGCCGCTGAAAATGGTGGCAACATATTAATCACAGATAATATTGACCAAGGTGTAAAAGGTTCGGATGTAATTTACACTGACGTTTGGGTATCAATGGGTGAACCTGATGAAGTATGGAAAGAACGACTTGAATTATTGAAACCATATCAAGTAAATAAAGAAATGATGGATAAAACTGGTAATCCAAATGTTATTTTTGAGCATTGCTTACCATCTTTCCATAATGCTGATACGAAAATTGGTCAACAAATTTTTGAAAAATATGGAATTCGAGAAATGGAAGTTACAGATGAAGTATTCGAAAGTAAAGCTTCAGTTGTATTCCAAGAAGCTGAGAACAGAATGCATACAATCAAAGCAGTGATGGTTGCTACATTGGGTGAATTTTAAATGATATAAGGAAGTGAATATGATGGCGAAAATAGTAGTAGCATTAGGTGGTAATGCTTTAGGAAAATCACCTCAAGAACAACTCGAGCTTGTTAAAAATACTGCGAAATCATTAGTAGGATTAATAACAAAAGGACATGAGATTGTTATTAGTCATGGTAATGGACCACAGGTTGGAAGCATTAATTTGGGACTTAACTATGCTGCAGAACATAACCAAGGTCCGGCATTTCCATTTGCTGAATGTGGCGCAATGAGTCAAGCTTACATCGGCTATCAATTACAAGAAAGCTTACAAAATGAATTGCATTCTATTGGAATGGATAAACAAGTGGTAACACTAGTGACACAAGTTGAAGTTGATGAAAATGATCCGGCATTTAACAATCCTTCAAAACCAATTGGGTTATTTTACAACAAAGAAGAAGCTGAACAAATTCAAAAAGAAAAAGGATTTATATTTGTTGAAGATGCTGGAAGAGGATATAGACGCGTTGTTCCTTCACCACAACCCATCTCTATTATTGAATTAGAGAGTATTAAAACACTTATTAAAAATGATACACTCGTTATTGCTGCTGGCGGTGGAGGTATACCAGTAATTAGAGAGCAACATGATGGTTTTAAAGGTATTGATGCAGTTATAGACAAAGATAAAACAAGTGCATTGTTGGGTGCTAATATTCAATGCGATCAATTGATTATTTTAACAGCAATTGATTATGTATATATTAATTTTAACACTGAAAACCAACAGCCTTTGAAAACAACAAATGTTGATGAATTAAAACGATATATAGACGAAAATCAATTTGCAAAAGGAAGTATGTTACCAAAAATTGAAGCAGCCATATCATTTATTGAAAACAATCCAAAAGGAAGCGTGCTTATAACATCATTAAATGAATTAGATGCTGCCTTAGAGGGTAAAGTAGGTACTGTGATTAAAAAGTAATTGAATTGAAACGCTTTTCAATTACTATATGTCAAATGCATGATTTTTATTATTTATGTGCACCCCCTGAAAATAATGCCTCTATTTTGATGCGGGGTGCACTTTCTTAATTTATATTTATAAAATCTTTAAGGTAGAAATGCTAGGTTAAATGTCGAAGGAGATGAAACCGTGGAAAATACAATTAATGAAAGTGAAAAGAAAAAACGATTTAAATTAAAAATGCCAGGTGCATTTATGATTTTATTCATTTTAACGGTTGTTGCAGTTATAGCAACATGGGTTATTCCTGCTGGTGCATATTCTAAACTTTCTTACGAACCTTCATCCCAAGAACTAAAGATAGTTAACCCTCATAACCAAGTGAAAAAGGTTCCGGGTACGCAACAGGAACTAGACAAAATGGGAGTTAAAATTAAGATTGAACAATTTAAATCAGGTGCAATTAATAAGCCGGTATCAATTCCGAATACTTATGAAAGATTAAAGCAACATCCAGCTGGACCAGAACAAATAACAAGTAGCATGGTTGAAGGTACGATAGAAGCGGTCGATATCATGGTATTCATTCTTGTACTAGGGGGACTTATTGGCGTAGTTCAAGCCAGTGGTTCTTTTGAATCGGGATTGTTAGCTTTAACGAAGAAAACAAAAGGGCATGAATTTATGCTAATTGTGTTTGTATCAATACTAATGATTATCGGCGGGACGTTATGTGGTATTGAAGAAGAAGCTGTAGCATTCTATCCGATTTTAGTCCCTATATTTATAGCGTTAGGATACGATTCTATCGTTTCAGTTGGTGCCATATTCCTTGCCAGCTCTGTCGGTAGTACATTTTCAACTATTAACCCGTTCTCGGTTGTAATTGCCTCTAATGCCGCTGGTACAACTTTTACGGATGGCTTGTATTGGAGAATAGGTGCTTGTATTGTCGGTGCGATTTTTGTTATTAGTTATTTATATTGGTACTGTAAAAAAATTAAAAACGATCCTAAAGCGTCATATTCTTATGAAGACAAAGATGCTTTTGAACAGCAATGGTCTGTATTAAAAGATGACGATAGTGCCCATTTTACTTTGCGTAAGAAGATAATCCTTACATTATTTGTACTACCATTTCCAATTATGGTATGGGGAGTTATGACGCAAGGTTGGTGGTTCCCAGTTATGGCTTCAGCATTTTTAATATTTACAATTATAATAATGTTTATTGCTGGGACAGGTAAATCTGGATTGGGAGAAAAAGGAACTGTAGATGCATTTGTCAATGGTGCATCAAGTTTAGTAGGTGTATCTTTAATTATTGGTTTAGCTCGAGGTATTAATTTAGTGTTGAATGAAGGTATGATTTCAGATACAATCTTACACTTTTCATCATCTTTAGTTCAACATATGAGTGGACCATTATTTATCATCGTATTACTATTTATTTTCTTCTGTTTAGGTTTTATCGTGCCATCATCTTCTGGCTTAGCGGTATTATCAATGCCTATCTTTGCACCACTAGCTGATACAGTAGGTATACCAAGATTCGTCATCGTTACGACATATCAATTTGGTCAATATGCGATGTTATTCTTAGCGCCGACTGGACTTGTTATGGCCACACTACAAATGTTAAACATGCGATATTCACATTGGTTCCGATTTGTATGGCCGGTAGTTGCTTTTGTATTGATTTTCGGTGGCGGAGTACTAATTACGCAAGTACTAATTTATTCATAATTTGAAATGCTATATTATAAAAAATACTAATGGGGTTTTATGCATCTCGTAGGTTTGTAGAAATACTAAACTAAGCGAGGTGCATTATTATTTTTGATTAAGAAAATAATGACGGTAATGATAACACTAGTAAGTAATTGATACAATGCTCTATTTAATAATGATATTTTTAAAATTTGTTTTTAATGTAATGTTAGATCTATGGTATATTATATTTATCGTGGTAAATATGTATTTGCTGTAAACAGTTTTTGTAACACATGATACATATGGTTGTGAAAATAGCATATATAAAGGATGGCTATAAATGACACATTTGACAAAGGTTTTAGATACACTAACTGGAATATGCGTAGTATTATTATTTAGTAAATATTTTGTGGCGTATGCAAATATGGTGTTTGATTGGAATTTAAGATGGTATTTGCTAGAAAACATACCACATTTGCCAATTATATTATTTATTCTGATGTTTATTTTCGGAGTACCTTCTGAAATGATAAAAGATAGGCAAAGGAAAAATAACGGTGTTTAATTTATCGATATTTAGAGGTGATAAAATTTGTCAACTATTACAAAGACTAAAATAAAAATCTTTATTAATTATTTTATTGGTATATTAGCCTTGGCGTTTGCTGCTTATATATTATTTAAATAAAGGTTAGAGTGAAACGTGTTTATGAACTAGACGTTCTAGTATAGTTACTACAGCTTTAGTCAGAAGGTATCATTGATAAGATCATATTAAATCAAAGAGGCATTGATATACACTAAAAAGAGGCAAGATTACCTGCCTCTTTTTAGTTATTAAATATACGTGTTAATTCTTGGTAATAGTGTTACTGAGACGCATTACGAAGAAATTTATCTTGTTTTTCCTTTTTTAAAAAGAAGTGAAGATATCCTATAAAGACTCTAAGTACTATTACAGTGGCTAATAACACTTCGATAAACAAAAGCCCTTTCCAAATGTCTGGAAACATAAGTACAGGCAAACTGTTCTTTAAAGCAGTTGCTGAGATTACTAAAGGGAATGTGAAAGCTGAAAATACGGGCGAAAAAGGTTCTTTTAGTAATTTAGGCAATTGTATAATGATATAAAAATAAAATATTTGAGCTAATAGTAAAAATATAATTACGATAAAAGCATTCGCCTTAGGAAAAGCTATAACATATGCTGCAGCGACTAAAGAAAATGGTGCACAAATTGTCGATGTGTTCGGTTTGATTGACGTCTGCAATGGAAATGCTTTTAATCGCTTGAAAACAATAGGTAAGACAATACAAGTAGCTACAAAGCCATATATTACTGTTAATTGACCTATGAAAAAATATCCGCTAACGGGTGCCGTCAATCCTGCGATAGCAATACCAATAAAAAGTACAGTCCACGAAGGATAAACATTTTCAAGTGAAAAATCTTTTAAATATTTTATTGAAAAAATAATCATATGCGTCATAATTCCCACAAGGCATAAAATCCAAATAGGCGTTATTAAGCTATTGATAAAAGTTATGTTACTAAAAAATGTATTTAAATAAGTAGTACCTAAAAAGCCAGACATGAAAAATGTTGTGAACACTGATGAAACTAGAGGACTGTTTAATTGTTCTTTCACATTATTAAAATATTTGATCATAGTACATAAAAGGTGAATCCAAATCAAGAAAGCAAAGATTCCGCAAACAGCGTTTAAAGTAAGAGATAAGTCTTTTAATAGATTACCCAGGCCTAATAATCCTAAGACTAGTCCTGACGTTACTAGAGGTGCTTTTTGAAGTCTCATGATTTACAACCTTTCTTATGTGATTTTCTTCACTAATTATATCATGATAGCTATGGCCAATTAATAAGAAGAGTGTGTACTATTACGTTATTAGAGTATGTATATTGGATTGATAGACACATAATTGACATTTAAATCTCAAAATTAATGATATTTGAGGTATGCTTTGCAACCTAAATATTGGAATATGTGGAAAAGTAATTATTTAATTTAAATGATGATTGAAGATTTACAAGGGGGTGTACAAAATGAGAAATCAAATTCAAAAACTATTAGACAGTGATTTGAGCAGTTTACATATATCGAAACAAACAGGAGTTCCACAAAGCACAATACACAGAATGAGAAAAAATGAAAGATCATTAGATAATATGTCATTGAAAAACGCTGAACTGCTTTATAAATTTGCCAATAGTATATTTAGCAATGAAAATTAAGAAGAATAATTAGTGAGTTAAATAATTAGAACAGGCTGGGACATAAATCCCTAAAAAACAGCAGTAAGATATTTTCAATTAGAAAATATCTTGCTGCTGTTCTCTATTTATACAATACTTCGTATTGAATGGCTTCGCTTTCCTAGGGTGCCGTCTCAGCCTCGGTCTTCGACTGGCACTGCTCCCTCAGGAGTCTCGCCATTAATACTACGTATTAACATGTAATTTTACTTTTACATACTTTAAAAAATAAGACACTTTGCCTAACTTGCACATAAATGTAAAATTCGATAAATTGAATTTTCTGTGTTGGGTCCCTTCGTA
>NZ_KV839116.1:0-643 GCF_001838845.1 Staphylococcus sp. HMSC36A10 | reverse complement strand
ATTAGTAATCTGAATCTGCTTCTAAACCTTGCATAATTTGAACACCTGCGCTCGCACCAATACGTGTCGCACCTGCTTCAACCATTTTATTGAAATCTTCTAAATTACGTACGCCACCTGATGCTTTTACTTCTATATCAGCACCTACTGTATCTTTCATTAATTTAACGTCTTCTGCAGTCGCACCGCCAACTGCAAAACCTGTTGAAGTTTTAACGAAGTCCGCACCAGCCGCTTTTGTTAATTCACTCGCTTTTACAATTTCGTCATGGTCCAACAATACCGTCTCAATAATCACTTTTACTGTGTGACCTTTCGCAGCTTTAACCACTGCTTCAATGTCTTGTTGTACATCATCAAAACGTCCATCTTTTAATGCGCCGATGTTGATGACCATGTCAATTTCATCTGCACCATTTTGAATTGCATCTTCTGTTTCAAATGCTTTCGTTGCAGTTGTCGACGCACCTAATGGGAATCCTATTACCGTACAAACTAGCACCTCTGAATCAGCTAGTCGCTCTGCTGCATATTTAACATGTGTTGGATTCACACATACAGATTTAAAATTGTATGCTTTCGCTTCATCGATGATTTGATCGATTTGCGTACGTGTTGACTCAGGCTTCAATAAAGTGTGATC
>NZ_KV839115.1:0-806 GCF_001838845.1 Staphylococcus sp. HMSC36A10 | reverse complement strand
TGGAAACATAGATTAAGTTATTAAGGGCGCACGGTGGATGCCTTGGCACTAGAAGCCGATGAAGGACGTTACTAACGACGATATGCTTTGGGGAGCTGTAAGTAAGCTTTGATCCAGAGATTTCCGAATGGGGAAACCCAGCATGAGTTATGTCATGTTATCGATATGTGAATACATAGCATATCAGAAGGCACACCCGGAGAACTGAAACATCTTAGTACCCGGAGGAAGAGAAAGAAAATTCGATTCCCTTAGTAGCGGCGAGCGAAACGGGAAGAGCCCAAACCAACAAGCTTGCTTGTTGGGGTTGTAGGACACTCTATACGGAGTTACAAAGGACGACATTAGACGAATCATCTGGAAAGATGAATCAAAGAAGGTAATAATCCTGTAGTCGAAAATGTTGTCTCTCTTGAGTGGATCCTGAGTACGACGGAGCACGTGAAATTCCGTCGGAATCTGGGAGGACCATCTCCTAAGGCTAAATACTCTCTAGTGACCGATAGTGAACCAGTACCGTGAGGGAAAGGTGAAAAGCACCCCGGAAGGGGAGTGAAATAGAACCTGAAACCGTGTGCTTACAAGTAGTCAGAGCCCGTTAATGGGTGATGGCGTGCCTTTTGTAGAATGAACCGGCGAGTTACGATTTGATGCAAGGTTAAGCAGTAAATGTGGAGCCGTAGCGAAAGCGAGTCTGAATAGGGCGTTTAGTATTTGGTCGTAGACCCGAAACCAGGTGATCTACCCTTGGTCAGGTTGAAGTTCAGGTAACACTGAATGGAGGACCGAACCGACTTACGTTGAAA
>NZ_KV839114.1:0-40101 GCF_001838845.1 Staphylococcus sp. HMSC36A10 | reverse complement strand
TACGTGTTGACTCAGGCTTCAATAAAGTGTGATCTATATATTTCTCAAATTTCATACTTACTACTCCTCGTGTTATATAATCTCTTTATTTAATTTTACTATAAATACGAATATATCTCGCGAATTTATATCTATTTATTTTTCAGATTGTGTCCAACGATTTAAGCTGACGAATAAAACTAATCCGACAATACTCATTAAACCTAAAATAATTAAAATAATACCGAAATGTGAACTTAATGCATCATTGCCTGGGAAATTTAATGCTTTAAAATCGATTAGAGCCGCAGCAATCGCAATACCTACAGATACCGCCACATTAATAATTAAATTATAAAAACCAATAGCCACACCTGTCATATTAAGATCTATTGTTTTAATGGCTTCGTTAAGTAAAGGTGCATACATTAAAGCAAAGCTACCTGCAAAGAATATCATAGAAATAACGAAGATTGAAATGTGATTACCTACTGCAAATGCAGGTAAAATCAAGCTCAGTGCGATTAAAATAATTGCTGTGATAATCGCTTGTTTTGAATTCAGATATTCGCCGATTTTACCACTTAGTGCACCAACGATGACTGCTACTATATAACCCGGTACTAATAACAGTGATGTTGTGTCTAGTTGCAGATGATAAATTTGCTCCATTATGAATGGGAACGTAAAAATATAACCCAATTGGATAGCATACATTACAAATACTATAAATAAAAATGAAGCATAACGTTTATTTTGGAAAAATGATTTATTTACTAATGGACGTTGCGCATTTTTAATATATAGCGCAAAAACGATAATCGCAATTAAGGCACCAATCATATATAACCAATTAAAGTTCGTAATAAACAGCATGACTGTTGTAGCAATAGTTGCCACTAGAATTAAGCCAACAAAATCTAAATGAGCTTTATTCGTATTATTTTCTTTTGGTAATAATTTAAATAGGAATGGCAACGTAAATACTACGATTAATGCAATTAAAAACATATTTGTCCAGTGTAAATACGTAGAAATAAATCCACCTGATAATGTACCGATAACTAATGACAAGGAATAACTGCTCGTACTTAAGCCAAGGTAAGTCTTCTGGTCCTCTTTAGAAAGATACTTTGCAACATATATCACATATAATGTCTCTGCAGCAGCTAAACCGGCAGTTTGAATAATACGTCCAACTAAAAGTAATGGGAATTGATGTTGGAAAATGTAACCAATAATTGATCCGATAATGATTAATATCACGCCATAAATAAATAGTGTGCGTATACTAATGGCATCAGATAATGAAGCGTATACTACAGCGCCAATACCAATTACTAAACCGGCTAATGTCGCTTGCCAACTTACTGTCGTTACAGATATGTTTAAGTCATCAGCAATGGCTACAGAAATCAATTTAAATGAGTTGTCTATAACCAAACTGAATACAAATAAGAATAATAAAATAGGTACTGCTTTCTTTATTTTAGAATATTCAACATTCATAATCATCTACACCAATGACAGTGCAATTTCAATCATATCTGTAAATGCACGTTCCCTTTCCTCAGGTGTTGTTGACGTTTCATGAATTAAATGATCGCTCACTGTGAACACACCTAATGCTTCGACACCAGCGTAAATTGCATTCATGTATAATGCAGCTGATTCCATTTCTACACCTAAAATACCCATACGCATCCAACGTTCACTCGCTGTTGTATCCGCGTTATAGAAAATATCACTTGATAACACATTACCTACATGATGACGTACACCTTTGTCACGTGCTGTTCCAACTGCTTTTTCTAATAATTGATAAGAAGCAATTGGCGCAAAATGACCTGGTAATTGATATTGTTGAACGTAATTTGAATCAGTAGAGGCACCTTGTGCAATAATCACATCATATAAATCAATGTTTTCTTGCATCGCGCCACAAGAACCAACGCGAATTAATTTTTTACAACCAAATGTATGAATTAATTCATAAGAGTAAATGCCAATAGATGGCATACCCATACCTGAACCCATGACAGAAACTTTTTTACCTTTATATGTTCCGGTAAAACCAAACATGTTTCGCACTGTATTGAACTGTTCCACATCGTCCAAATATGTTTCTGCAATGAACTTAGCTCTTAACGGATCTCCTGGTAATAGAACCGTTTCTGCAATTTCGACGTCATTCATTGGTTTAATGTGTGGTGTTGATTTCATAAAATATTCCTCCCAATATTTGTATAGTGATTTGTCTATTTGTCTAACCATGTATATAATAATATTTTTTAAAAGCGCTTTCAAGCATTACATTTTGACAATATTAAGAACATTTTACAGTTATAGCTTCTAACCTTGTATAAAACTAATTTTCAAAGCCTATCTATATTTAATTTTTATAATTTTTCCAATTTGAGTAAAAATTATTGTATGATGAGAGTGATTAAGTAACTTTATGGAGGTTGTCTACGTGACGCAAACACAACCAAAATTTTTAACGATTTATAATACGTTATATAAAGAAATTCAAATAGGAAAATATCCAAGTGGCCATGCATTACCTACTGAAAAGGAACTTTGTGCGCGCTTTGATGTCAGTCGTATGACTTTGCGCCAAGCTATAAAATTGTTAGCCGAAGATGGCATCGTAGAGAGTACAAGAGGGAAGGGACACTTTGTTATTCCACAAACAAATGCCCAACACGCTTCAAGTATGGATCAATTTAAGCATCCACTTGATCAAATATTGCTAGCTCGCGTATCTATGTCATCAATTAATTATCGTGTTGATTTAGAAAGTGAATATACAAATCATTTGTTTGCAAACCATCCTTCTGCCGTCATTGCAATGGAACGCTATTATCAAAAAAAGGACAATCATTCTAAGCAAGCTGATGCATTTTGCTTTACCTTTATACCGTTAAATGTCATTGACACATTTAAAGTGAATACACAAAACGAAGACGACATGAAGACATTCGTTGAGCAAACGATTTATAGCAATGCATATCAATCAGATTTAAAAATGTCTATTACCAAAGCGCCCCACTTCAAAAATCATAGTCACGTGTTTGATGGTGATACACATTGTTGGCTGATTATTGAAACACTGTACGCACAAACACCTTATCCAATTATGATTAATAAGTGGTATATTCCACAGGAAATATCTGAATTAACACTGACACGTATAAGACAATCGGATTATTAAAAATTATTAAAATATAAGAAATTTTTTGATGACTATTTAGGGAGTTGGTAAGAAATGGAAAAGCTTGTTACAAGCGCAATTTCATTCAGTCAACTACTGCCAATATAACATTAGCGAGCCTAGGACATTGATTTATGTCCTAGGCTCGCTCAGATAATCACACGATTTTTCTATTATTAATCGTATTATGTTTATTTATTTGTTGAACGTCGTCTAAATGCTAAGAATAACCCAGATACTAATAGTAGTGCGGCAATACTTGCAGTAAGAATACTTGATGTCATACTTTCACCAGCAGCTGGTAAAACTTTTTTGTTACTTTGGTTCATTTGATGATTTGATGAATGCATATTTGCTTTTGGACTCATCATTTGATGGTTTGATGATTGCATATGACCTTGTTGCATGTGTGGCTGTTGGTTCATGTGTGTGTTCTGATTCATATGGCCTTGTTGACTCATATGACCTGTTTTATTTTGCACCATTTCACTACCACCATGATTAATACCATTTGCATCTACATTCGTTTGATAAAAATTGCCATCTTTTGTTAAAGGTAACGCATGGCCATTCATATCTCTAACAGCATGTGGTTTAAATACCCCTACATTAGTTGTAATTATCACATTGTATTTATCAGCAATATTTTGCGTCGCATCATACAATTTCATATTATAGTCTTGCATATTACTGCCAGCGCTTAATTGGGGTAAAGCTTTCTCTAATTCAGTATATTGTGCTTGCGTCATTCCTTGTGGTACTACTCCGCCATAAGGACGATGATTTTGTACATTTTGGCTTTGTTTATTCGACACATTCATTGAAGTTGTGTCGGCATGCGCATTTTGAAAAGGCATACTTGAGAATACTAAAGTGCTTGTTACAATTAAAGAACCTACTGTTGCTAATTTTTTCATTGTCTTTTCCCCTTATATTACAATTTGATTACATTTACATTATCATATGATTACAAAAGAAATGCAACAAAATTTTTGAATCATTACAATTTTTTATAAAAATTTCACTTTAGATTCACAATAATTACTTATTTTGTCAATTTATTTAATGACAATATCTTGATTAATTAATAGTGTTGTCTAATGTATATAACATTTAAGTCATCGTTTTAGTCAACAATAATAAGGTATTTCGAGTTTGAAATTTATCTTATTATTTTGCCACTTTTACGTGCTATCCCATTACACAAAAACAAATAAGTAAAGATATTAAGTACAAAAAAGTGGAACACCTTGTAGATGCTCCACCTCAATTATATTAAGTTATATTATTTTGCTGCTTGGTATAATTCATCAACTTTTTTCCAGTTAACAATATTCCAAAATGCAGTCATATAGTCTGGGCGTTTATTTTGATATTTCAGATAGTAGGCATGCTCCCAAACATCAAATAGTAAGATTGGTGTTTTGCCTTCTGTTAATGGATTATCTTGGTTTGGCGTTGTCACAATTTCTAATTTGCCATCATTAACAACTAACCAAGTCCAACCTGATCCAAATAATGTTGTTGCTTTATTTGCAAATTCATTTTTAAATTCATCTAAAGTGCCCCACTGCGCTTTGATGTCATCTATTACGCCACCTTTTTCTTCAGAATTAGGTGATAGTATTTCCCAGAATAATGAATGGTTAAAATGACCACCGCCATTATTACGGACTGACATCCTCATCGCTTCCGGTACCTTGTCTAAGTTAGCAATCATATCCGCTAATGATTGATGCTCTAACTCTGTTCCTTCAACTGTTGCGTTTAATTTCGTCACGTACGTATTGTGATGTTTGTCGTGATGAAACTCCATTGTTCTTTGATCTATATATGGTTCCAATGCATCATATGCATATGGTAAATTTGGTAATTTAAATGCCATAAGTATATTCCTCCTTTTATGAATATACTTTTATAATAATTAATTTCGGGTGTGTTTTGCAATAATTATTATTTATTTGTTATATCCAATTATATAAAATTTAAATATTCGAAATTGATATAATATTTAATATTGAATGCAAAAAGGCATTTAACTGCTTTTGTTTCCCGCTTTTAAAAAGAATTAAAAAAGACAACTTCCATTTTTCAATAAGAAATTGCCTTTTCTTCTTCATCTTAAATTTCTAAAGTATAGCGTTACCGATACTTAAATTGTTTTATGTCGAAGATGCCTCAATATTTGCCATACGTATTGATTTTTCATAGTCAACATTAATAAAAGATAAACTACTATACCAATCGCAATTAATAGCAGCGTAGCGTACATTGTAGGGGGCAAATAATGATTGACCACACCAAGCACAATAAACATCATAACGGCAGCAATGACACATTGAATCGTACTTACAATATTCAACTTCACATTGATTTTAGTAATATCAACAAATCGCCAAATAAGTAAGATAAACTCTGTAATTAAACGTGCAATAGCAGCACCGTAAATTCCATAAAAATATATCAAAATAATACATAATACTAGGTTTATCACCGCACCAATAGTAATTGACGCATTATATAATCTTATTTTATTCACTATTAATAAATATTGCCTGCTTATCAACATATTTAAAGGAATGATTAATACAAGTATCGCTAAAATGGTCATCAATGGGACAGTTGATGCGAATTCCTCACCAAAGAACCATAAATAAAATGATGGCATAATTGCAATTAAACCAAAGACCATAGGTATTGTTAATATCAATTGAATATTCATATTATTAGCTAACGTTTTAGTTAAACTATGTGATTGCTGGATAGACATTTTGGTAATACGCGGAATCATTACAAGATCAAATGTATTAATCATTATGATTGCGACCGTTAAAATATTAAATGCGTTAGAAAAGATACCAACTTGTTGGTATGTGCCTACTAAACCAAGAACAACGCAAGAAATACTAGTATATAAGTTGAGCTGTCCATTTGGTAATAAGTATGCTAATGACGAACGAAACAATTGCCAGACGTGTATCCAATTAACCGAAACAAAGCTAATGTATCGTTTTAAGTAGATAAACAAAGGTAATTGGTTTAATACCGTCACAATAGCAATAGTAAATACATACAATGATAAATCTGATTGATCTTTGACAAAGATAACAACTACACTTAATACAATACCAGACGCAACAATATTACTGAGGCTAGGAATTTTAAACTTTTCAGTTCCAGCATAAAACCATGAAATATCGAGTGCTGCACCTATAATATAGATTCCTTGTAGTAGGAAAATAAGATAGTAATCATCTATAAATATAGTAATTACGACCATATACATCGCAAAAACTGTTAACGCTAAAAATAATTTACTGACAAAGATATCCCAAAACTGCTGAGACAATTGCCGTTTGTCGTTAACGGACTTCGCGATAACTCTATTAAAATATAACTGAACGCCAACACTTGCAATCATCAAAAAGTATTGCACGATATTGAAAGAAAATGAAACAATACCCACACCACTGGGACCAAATGCACGTGAAATAATGGGTATTGTAATCAGTGGTGTCATCGTTCTAATCAATTGGTATAGCCCTTGATAAATAATATTTTCTTTTAGTGAATCACTCTTCATTACGATCCCTTTCCATCTTTTCATATTGAACAATAAAGACGATAATTCCTAAAATAAAAGCGACATATCTTGAGTTATTAAATGATACTGTTAAAAAGTAAATCAGCATCGTCAACATTACAACAATTGCTGTTACATTTTTCCCAGAAATGTTAAATCTAAATAATTCAAACAGTAAATAAAGCATAAATATGATAAATAATGCACCGAATAAAATGCCCCATTCCGCAAAAATCTGCAAATATGTATTATGGGCAACAAGTAAAATACCATTAATTTGCGAGCCAATATGTACATAATCCACTAATCCGACACCAAAACCTAGTGTATATTTAATTACTGAAATGGCATTTATCCATACAACACTTCGCTCAGACCCACTATCATTTAATGATGCAAAGCCCTCTTCAAAAATAGACGCCATTCGATCTAATGACGGTAAGGCATCAAGGTCGCTTAATTGGAATAAATAGTAGTTGATATTATAAAAGGTAAAACAAAGTAATATCAGCATAATCACTAACATACTCACAACACTTACCGCATTTCTACTAAATAACTTTTTAATAAAGAAATAAATGGCTAAGACGATTAATATGATAAACGCAGTCTTAGACCCCGTTGTAGTTAAAGACCATAGCAAAATACCACATGCAAGGACCTTGAATATGTAATTATGAATATACTTGTAAGCAAGTACCAATGTAATAATCTGTGTCATCGCGAAATAGTTAGGGTCATTCATTAATCCTTTTGAACGTATTTCATCAAAATATAACAATTTCATTAGTAAAGGGGACTTGTTCAAACCAGCTATAATACAAAATAGACCTATAGTCACACTGCTTATAATATAAGAGGTAACGATCACTTTTTTGCTATTACCTAACTTAAAGATGATCATCCCTAAATAGAAATAAATGACTACAAATGCATATTTAACTGTAGATGCAAGAACTTCCTTAACCGTAATAAATATCAAATCATCAAAAAATAGCAAACAAAGCGTAATAATCATACGATATGTATACAAAATAATGAAAAACTGTAAAAAATGATTTGCCTTTAATAAATGGTTAGCGAAAAACAGTAAATAAACTAATATTAGTAATGTGATAAAGTCAGCTATAGAAACATTCACACCGGCAATAACCGAAGATTGCTGAATAAAAACCGCTAAACCGATAAGTAACAATGTTAGTAATTTACTATTGTGTTGATTTTCCATTATAAACGTCTTCCACTTCTTTAATCATTTTCTCCTCAGTAAAACATTCTAAATAACGTTTTCTAGATTGATTACTCATTTTGATGTAATCACTGTCTATTAAATATTTTTCCAGGACTTTAGCAATAGTTTCGGGTTGGTTGTTCATCATACATATACCATTATCAGCTACTAATTCTGAAATACCGCCAACATGACTGGCTATAACAGGCAAACCTGTAGCCATAGCTTCTATAATGCTAATTGGCAAACCTTCATGCTTACTTATTAAAATAAACGTATCGTATTGTGATAATAAATGACTCGCATTAATGACATTGCCCAAAAATGTGACATCATTTTCTAACCCAGCTTGTACAACTTGTTGCTGACAATCATTTAATGTAGGTCCATCGCCTATAAATGTAAAATGCGCATGATTACTGTTATGTAATTTCAATATCTCTATTGCCGCGATTAGATTTTGTGGCAATTTTGGATAAGCAAATCTTGCAATCATAACAAATTGATGCTTTGTCGGGGCATTAATCTGTAAATCTTGTTTATTAGGCAACATTCCAACTACTTCGCCAATATTGTTATGTGATTGGCTTTTTAGCGTTTGCTTAACAGCGGGAACATCTGCAATACCATTATGTATTGTGGTTAATTTCAATCGATTAAATCGATATTTTAACGCTAACTGTTTATCGAAATCTGAAACACAAATAATGCTATCTGTAATACGTGACATTAATTTTTCGATAACTAGATATAGAAATTTTTTAGCTGGTTTAACACCCTCTGTAAAAGCCCATCCATGCGCAGTAAAAACTACACGTGTGTCTTTCGATTTCGAAATGAACTTCGCAATTCGTCCGACCGTTCCAGCTTTAGAAGAATGTAAATGGATAACATCAGGCTTAATTTTCGAGAATAACTGTGCTAACACTTTGACAGCTAAAATATCTTGTTTAAAGTCAATTGGACCTACTAAATGTTCGAGAATAATTACATTAACTCTTGCATCTAGTTGTTCAATCATTGGTCCATGATTGCCTACAATGACATAAACATCATGGTGTACGCAAAAATGGTTGGCGAGTTGAATGAGATGTGTTTGTGAACCACCATTGTCTGCTTTAGTAATACAATATATAATTTTCAACTGTTACAAACCCCTTTAATGCTATACTTTCAATTTCTTAACATGGCTATCTCATCAGATGAATAGTATTTATAGCCATGCAAATCAATGATGGCACATATTTCTTAATGCCATTTGATACTGTCTCAAGGGATTCCTCGTTATACTGTAACAATTGGTCACAATCTTTAAAATGTAACTTTTATTTGAACTTAGTTAAGTAAATTAAGACTACCTTGAGCCTTCCCCTGTAATAACAACCATCAATGTTCTAATTGATATATATAGTTCCATCATTAAACTACCTTTATGTATATATTTCATGTCATATTTCAGTTTTTGTTGCGGTGTTAAGTCATATCCACCTTGAATTTGCGCAAGTCCTGTTAACCCTGGTGTAACAAGACATCTTTGCTCGAAACCTATCACTTCTGAACTAAATAATTCTACAAATTCCGGACGTTCCGGGCGTGGTCCAATAAAACTCATTTCCCCTTTAACAACATTAATTAGTTGTGGTAATTCATCAATGCGTGTTTTACGAATAAACTTCCCGACATTTGTTATACGATCATCATCTTTATCAGCCCATTGCGCACCATTTTTCTCTGCGTTTTTACACATCGAACGTAATTTGTATATTTTAATTAATTTACCCATCTTCCCAACTCTAACCTGACTATAAATAGGGTTTCCTGGCGAATCTATGACGATAGCAATGGCGAATATGAACATAATCGGAAATGTTAAAAATAATAAAACGATACTTAATACTAAGTCAATCGCACGTTTAATTGGGTAATAGCCTTTTCTCACTTCTTCGAGTGCATCTAATTTTCTTTGATAGGCATAACCCTTATTATTATGGACAGCTTCAATGTCATTTTCACGACATTTCCACTTCTTTAGCTGTAACTTCTTCAATATTATCTACCTCAAAATTAAAGTAATCCTTTAAACCTGTTTCTACTGTATATTTAG
This sequence comes from Staphylococcus sp. HMSC36A10, assembly GCF_001838845.1. Lineage (NCBI taxonomy): Bacteria > Bacillati > Bacillota > Bacilli > Caryophanales > Staphylococcaceae > Staphylococcus > Staphylococcus sp. HMSC36A10. The sequence continues at coordinate 29,990 of NZ_KV839114.1, read as the reverse complement.
GAACAAATCCTAATGCCTTTAAGTTAGAAATATCTGCATAAGAATGCTTAATATCTCCTTTTCGTGCTTCTTTAAATTCATGCTCGACTGATTTTCCATATAATTCACCAATAATACGATAAACCTCTAATAAATTAGTAAAAGTGCCTGTACCAATGTTATAACCGTGTCCAATTGCATCTTTGTGTTCCATAATTAAGCGTACAGATTGAACAACATCATATACATATACAAAATCTCTAGTTTGCAGTCCGTCACCAAAAAATGTAAATGGCTTGTTATGCTCAAATGAATCGAACATCTTTGAAATCACACCTGAATATTGTGACTTAGGATCCTGTCTTGGCCCAAATACATTAAAAAATTTAACAACCGCTGTTGGTATGTTATATAACGAACAATAATTTAATGTCGTCCGTTCGCCGTAATATTTATCTATTGCATATGGTGATAATGGTAAGATTAATGATTGATCACTTTTAGGCAAATCAGGAAGATCACCATAAACAGCTGCTGACGAAGCAAAGATAAAACGTTTTATATGATTATTATATTTTTTAATGATTTCTAACAATCTTAATGTTGCTACGACGTTTATTTCTTGAGATAAGATAGGTTTCTCAACCGACTCAGCAACACTAACTAATGCTGCTAAATGAATAACATAATCAAATTGATATGTCTTCATGATTTGTTCAACTGCATCATATTCACGAATATCTAATTCAAACACATGATCGTCAGCCAAACTTTTAATATTTTCTCGTTTACCTGTTCTATAGTTATCTAGAACATAAACATCATAATCTTGTTGTAAATCATCTACTAAATGCGACCCAATAAAACCAGCCCCACCAGTTATCAAAACTCTTTCCAAATCTTCCACCTCATTTATACATTAAAAATATATCATAAAAACATAAAGTATTGTAAGCTTTTTATCGATATTTTTTATTTATAAAAATAAAATGAGATAACTTTGTGAATTTTTATTGAGATAAATTAGATAGTGACGTTTTTGTGTTGTTTTATAATATCTTGGGTGTGTTAATACTAATAATGCTTTCAACTGATGCATTAGACTGTGACATCATAACTCACTTAAGAACTTCGCTTATTAATTTTCTACCAATACACTCCCTTCTAAGTGCACTAAAAAATCCTTACTGCTAAGTGATTAAACTTAACAATAAGGATTTATTTATCATTAGTGGATGATTATTAACGGAATCTCATACCACCATCTACAATAATCGTTTGTCCAGTAATGTAATCAGAGTCTTTACCAGCTAAGAAGCTCACTACATTTGAAACATCTTCTGGTTGAGAAACTCTGCCCAAAGCAATCTGACTTGTAAATTGTTCCCAGCCCCATGCTTCAGGTTTACCTGCCTCTTCGGCTGTTGCCACTGCGATACTTTCCATCATTGGTGTTTGAACGATACCAGGTGCGAATGCATTCACAGTAATACCTTCAGACGCTAAATCTTGTGCGGCTACTTGTGTTAAACCTCGCACTGCGAATTTTGTACTGCAATATAAAGACAAGCCTGGGTTACCCTCAACGCCTGCTTGAGATGTTGCATTGATAATTTTACCGCCATGATTGAATTTTTTAAATTGTTCATGTGCGGCTTGAATACCCCATAGCACACCTGCAACGTTCACGCCATATACTGTTTTAAACTGTTCTTCAGTAATTGTATCGATTGGTGTTGTTGGTCCAAGGCCGGCATTGTTAACCATGACATGGAAATCGCCAAATTGCGCGGCAGTTTGTCTTACTGCGTTAAATACATCATCACGGTTTGATACATCTGCTTTGATAGCAATAGCTTTTGTACCATCACTTGATAATTTAAGTGCAGCTGCTTTTGCCCCTTCTTCATTGAAATCAACAACTGCTACTTTGAAACCATCTTCCACTAAACGTTCTGCAATTTTAAAACCAATCCCTTGTGCTCCGCCAGTTACTAACGCTACTTTGTTGTTTGTCATAAAGATCACTCCTCAAATTACTTTCCTTTAATTACATTTTACTCCTCTTCATTTGAATAGTACAACAAAGATAACTCCATTTAACAAAATATTCAGATATTTAAGGTATAGTTAAACGCACTACCATTAGTGATTGGCAATGCGTTTAAATGTCATTTTAAAAGTGCTTATGTTGAATATTATTTTTTAAGTCTCTCGATTAGTTTGTCATCAATCTTTTTTCGAGTCATGGTCTTTTGATTCAATCGGCGGTTCCGTGTTATCACTGTCAACTTTAGTTGTAGCTTCATCTTTATGTATTTCTTCGTTAAATACTTCAAGGTTTTTAGTCGTGGGATTTTTAACCTCAGGATGTTCCATCATGTCTTGACTATCAAGTTCCTTTTTACCCGTGTCTTTATGTGATGCTTGATTTGCGTTCCCTTTACTTTTTTGAATAGTGGTAGTATCTGCTGCAGCTACTAATTTTTTTCTACCTAAAATAGATATGGCTGAAACAAACCAGAGTATTGCAGATACAAAGTTGCATAATACTAAAGCGATAATAGCCAATACAATTAATATGACACCTTTTGAAATCCTTTCTTTAAATAAGTCAGATGCCAATACGATGACAGGTACGATTGAAAGTATAATTACAAATATAGAAATTATTGCCGATATAACTATTGTTACTATTAAATAATCAACTTTGCTACCTGATAATAAATAGAAAAGGCCGAAAATTAGTCCATAGCAAATTACAAACCCACATAAAGTTATAGCCATGAGTACTATATAAGCTATTTGAAAATATAAACCTATCTTTATGAATGATTTTTCTACATTTTTTTCCATGTCTATTCCCCATTTATTTAATATTTATACTCCGCCTTAAATATTCTCTTTATTCTTTAGTGATTTTATCTTTAGATTCAAATTGATTCTCTGTACTTTCAATATCAACTTTTTCATTTTCGTCTGTCGATTCATCTTTTGAGTATTTATTCCAAATCAGCAAAATACCACCAATCAGCCATAAAATTGACGAAAGGAAATTATATAAACACAGTGCAATAATAGCATAAACAATAAAAAGTGCACCTCCGATTACAGAGTAACTTTCCATATAAATCGCAGTAAAGATGGTTGGTAAAACAGTGAAAAGAGCCAATATTAATCCTAATAAAAAAATTGTTTCGTAATCAGATCCTCCAGCAATATTAATAGATATCATCCTAACAAAAACGACACTAAAATATATTTGAGCTACGATGCCTATCCAAATTGCTATTTTTCCTATAATTGAGCTCATACTCATTCCCCATTTATTTAATATTTATACTCCGCCTTAATATACCTTATTTTATTTAATTTTTATATGCGAAATACAAAAATGGAGAACTTCAATATTTATAAAATATCAAAAGTTCTCCACACTATATTGTTTTATTATATTTTCGCTATCAATACGCTAAATCATCATATTTCCCTCAACATCACAGTAAAACTATTGCTCCACCAAGTATACTTTTTCAGTATAGCATCTCATATTGGCAAACTTATCTGCTAAAAACTGCTTCCAATTGCGCAGTTGTTCAACATCATCATCTTGTTTAAGTAATGCCAGTGGTACTTGAAGATTAAGACATCGTCCTGAAATATTAAAGCGTGTCACACCTGCTGGCACAGTTTCCCCTTTATGAACAACCGCTTCAATTTCCTTATAACTCAATGGCTGATACTTCATGAGTACATCTTGTTGAGAAAGACAAGGATATGTACCTTGTGCAATTCTCTCTACAGAACAACAACCACTATAACTTGCGACAACCTTTTCCCATACTTGAAAATGTGCTTCGCCTAAATCTTTCGTATACAAATATTGTTCTGTATCACCATGACACATCGTAATAAATGGCGCTTCTTGTCTTGTCTCAGTAGTCCATGGCAAGCGATGTTCTTGTTGTAACGTTTCCCACCACACACCAAATGGAACTTTATGTTGCCACGTACTAATTGAATATTGTGTTTCATGGATTTCTTGCACTGGAACTTTCTTACATCCTAACGCTTTCAAACTTGTATACCGATGCACACCATCTATAACCATATATCTACCATGTTGCATCGCTGTCACTAAAATAGGATGACGTATAAAATCATCTGCTTCAATACTACTTTTCGTCTTTTCCAATCTTAAAGGTTCGAATGTTTCGTGAAGATCAATCTTATCTACTGGTACCAATTTTAAATGTTCATGAATATGATTCAATAGTTATTCATCCTCCTTTGTTTGCGTTAAATAAATAAATTCAGGATGTGGATGGCTTAAGAAATCGTGATGTGAAATAGACCATCCGTATGCACCTGCATATTTGAAAACAATAACGTCGCCTGTACTGATTGCGTCTATCTGTACTTCTCTAGCAAAGACATCTTTCGGTGTACATAATTGACCGACTAACGTTGTGTCCTGTCTCGAAATTGAAACTTTTTCAAATGAATATGGATTGTCCTTATAGCGATAAATTTCAAAAGGATGGTTATGCTGCCAAGATACCGGCAGTCTAAATTGTTGCGTACCTCCTCTTAAAATGGCATACCAAGCACCATGCACTTTCTTAATATCTAGCACTTCTGTCACATAGTAACCAATATGTGCCACAATAAAGCGCCCACATTCAAAGTTCAATGTCACATCTTCCATTTCTTGCTCAACGATAAGTGTTTTAAAATTTTCTACAAAATTATCCCACTCAAATTGGCTAGTTAAATCTGCATAGTTAACCCCTATACCACCACCAAGATTGATATGTTTGAGTGGAAATCGATGTTTTTCAGACCATGATTTTGCTTTTTTAAAATAAAGTTTCACTACATCGACGTGTAAATTCGAGTCTAAATTGTTAGAAATAGAATGAAAATGAAAGCCATCTAGATGAATATTTGGCATTGCTAGCGCAGCTTCAATGACATCATCAACTTCGTCTTCAGAAATACCAAATTGTGTTGGGCGTCCTGCCATATGCAACGTTGCATTGGGAAATGGTCCTGCTAAATTAACACGCAATAAAATGTGTTGTGTCTTATCTTCATCTTCTAAGATGGCATTTAGCCGTTGTAATTCATGCATACTTTCAACATGAATACGCTGAACACCTTCACTTACTGCATATCTTAGTTCCTCGTCTGTCTTACCAGGACCACCAAAAATAATATGATTTGCTGGTTTAAAAGCAAGACCTTTTGCTATTTCACCTTGAGATGCAACTTCGAATCCTTCAACATACTGACTAATTGTATCTAGGATTGTTCGTTCACTATTTGCTTTCATTGCATAGTACATTTGACAATTACTCGGCAATGACGATGTAATATGTTGCAAATGATGTTCCAGTCCGACTAAATCATAGATATAATGACAAACTGGATGAGATTGTGCTTTTAATTGTTCAATAACAGGTTGAACTATACGCATTAGCCATCATCCCCTTTCTGTTTAGACGTCGCTAGAGATGCACTTAAATGGCGATATATTTTTCCGCGATCATCACCTAAAATAAATGTTTGTACACCTTGTGCCTGCCATTTTGCAATATCTTCATCTTCACGTGGTAATGCACAAAAATGTTTACCATGTGCATTCACAACCTCAAAAATATGTTGAACATGTGATGTTACTTGATCATCACGCGTTTGCCATGGTATGCCAAGTGACTGCGATAAATCTGCGGCACCTTCGACTATCATGTCTAAACCTTCGACTTGAGCTATATCGTCAATGGCCATAACCCCTTCAACATCTTCTATCATGGCAATCACCATAATATGCTCATTAGCCATCTCCATTGCATCAAGTAATGGTGTACGTCCAAATCTTGCCATGCGACCACCATTCAAACTTCTTAATCCTTGCGGGTAATAACGACTTAATTTCACAATATGCTCAACTGTCTCACGATCTTTAACGTGTGGCACAATAATACCTCTCGCACCCATATCTAACACTTTAATGATATCTCTATCTATCACTGCAGTGACACGTACAATTGGTATAATATGCGCTGCTTCAGCTGCACGAATTAAATGCGCTAGTGTCTCATCATTAATCGCCACGTGTTCTGTATCAATCACAACAAAGTCATACCCGCTTGCTGCGATAACCTCGATCATCAATGGGTCCGGTATAGAATTAAAAATGCCATAAACTGAATCACCATTGTTTAATCTATGTTTCAGAGATAGTTGTTGCATCATTGATACCTCCTACACCTAATGGATTTGTAACATGATGAATTCTTAACTCGGAGTCACTTAATAATCGACGTGTCGTTAACTTTTCAACTTGAATCGTAGGTTCAAACAAATCGAAATGTTGATAGTTATTCAACTCTGGAAATGCTTCTTGATACGCCTCGATAATGTCTTTAACCCATTGCCATTGTCGCTGCTCATCGATACCATATTGCTTTTCAATAAATAAGATGATTTCGGCGATATTAATAAAGAAAAATGCATCATGTAAAAAGTCGCGTACTAAACGTTCGTCATCTGTTTCAATAAATGAATTACTATTCACTTTTTTATGTGCTTCTGGCATTGGCTTTAATGTCAGGTGTGAAGCTGCTTCACTTAAATGCTCACGCTTAAAACGAACACCATCATGGAAATCTTTTAAGGCAATACGTGTAGGCCAACCATTTTCATGAATGAGCATCATATTTTGTGCATGCGATTCAAAGGCAATACCGTGATAATAAAGCATATGAATCATTGGACGAATCGCTACAGCTAAAAATTGCTTTGTCCAAGCTTCAGAACCATATTGTTTAATCCACTTTTCAATGAATGGTACACCATCCTTATCACTTGCATAAAGTGCATTAAATGGTATCGCATCCTCTTCATCGATTAACATATGATATATATTTTCACGCCATATAACACCTAACGCACCATAAACTTGAGTTTGTTTATAAGGCGAAAGTTGTGTATTTAAATAAGACTGTCCTAAGACTTCCCCTAGAAAAACTGTCTTTAATTCATCTTTTAAATACGTATCTTGTTGCTGTATCTGCTTTAACCAATCCGTAATTTGCGCTGCATTTTCAATTGTATGAGGCGCCAACACTCGTTTCGTTGAAGTGTTCGTTATACTTATTGGTACCTTTAAATAATATTTTGTCGTGTCTATTGGCGACATCGTACGAACCGATTGTTGAGGGTGATATAGCTCATCACTTTCCCCTAACCATAGTACTGTGCCATTAAGCCTTTCTTCAGCCAAATCAACTTGGATGACATGTTCAAACTGCCATGGGTGTACAGGTATCATCTCAACATCATTTACATGTTTGCCAGACGCTTCAATTTGCTGTACAAAATGTTCATAAGTCTTATCGCCAACTTGTTGACGTAACATTTCGTTAACTACAACATTTCTTGATACCGTCGTTTCTACTTTATCTTTGTCGATAGCTAACCACTGCAGTTTAACGTTTGGTACAAAATCAGGACCAAATTTCAAATTATCACTCAACGTAAATCCTAAACGTGATTTGTAACTTGGATGATACTGATGACCTTCCATCGCATAAAATTCATAGTCGTTAAATGTCTCAGGTATTGCTGGTGGGTTTGATTCTCGATACTCCATACTTTGCGTATCTTTTAATTCTGTCTGTAATAACTCGACAATAAATTGTTCTAGCTTTTCATCATTTTTAGGAAATGTAAATACAACCTCTCTCAATAATTGTGTATAGTCTGTTGTTGTATCTGCCTCATCTCCTACGACACGCTCAATTGGTGATGTGATACGTATACGATCAAAGCTATGTGTCTTTTCAGCAGTAAAACGATACTCTGAATCATGTCCTTCTATTGTAAAATGACCGACACCGTCTTGATATGACGCTTTATACACAACAATATTCTCATAAATAAGTGATGATACCAGTTGATGCATTACTCTAGTCTTTACACGATTAAGAATTGTTTGATTCACAATACGATACCTCCTTGTTATGACAAATTGGATTTGGTATATGTGTATAAATAGGGTTTGCACCACAATCATTCAATTTACTCATCAAATTCGCTTTAGCCGCAATGGTCGGCGTTTGATATAAATCTTCTACACAGTCAACAAATACTGCGTTATTCGCGTATTCTTTTTTCCAAGTCATAAGACGATGCGCTACAAGTTGCCATAACACAACTTCATTTCTAGTCGCTTTACCAATAGTTGATACTAAATGTCCTAAGTGATTTACTACAACATAATATTTAAGACGATGCCATGCTTCATCATGTGCATATACAACAGGGCTTGATGCTGCCACAACATTTGGCACAAGCTGTTTTTCAGTAGCAATCGTTCTAGATAGACAAATGCCTTCAAGATCTCTGACAAAGCATACGTCGGGTATGCCATCTTTTAATTCAATTAATGTATTTTGTACATGTGCTTCTAGACTAATGCCTGTGTTACTAAACAGCTTTAATATCGGCAATAATGTACGATCCAAATAACATTCAAGCCATGCTTCTGGTGCTAAACCACTTTGCTCAATCACTTGTGCTAACTTAGAGATCGGTGAATCAGGCATCGTTTCAAATAATGACGCCAATACATGAATATCTTTATCAGCATGGTAATTCGGTATCCCTTCACGAACAATCATGGCACTATTTGTTAATAAATCCATTTCAGGTTCAACTGTTTGCCCTAATGGATTCGGTAACAATGCACGATATCCTTCTTCAAACATCAATTTAAAATGGGGTGTTTCAACCTCATCTTTGACTGATGCGATAACTTGCGCGGCATCAATTGTTCGTTCAATTTGTTCAAGATCATTCGTACGTATAAAATTAGTAATTTTAACGTGTATCGGTAATTTTAAATAAATGTTTAATGCTTTTGAAAATACAGTTCTAACCGAAGACGTCGGGTACACTAAATCACCGGAAACGCCAAGGTCTTTTATTAAACCTTGTTCACTATATTGCATATACTGTGGATGCTGTCGCAACACATTGATTTGATAAGGATGTGTTGGTAATAAAATAAAATCTTTGGGTATCTCTGATATATCTATGTCTGCTAATTGATACAACACTTTCTCAACCTGATCTTCTTTACCTTCTACATAGCGCGTGAGCAGAACATCTTGATGCACAGCTAAATAATGCAATTGGAATGATGTATGACATTCGGGTGCATATTTCTCTAAATCTGCTTCTGAAAACCCACTTGCACTCTTAGGAGTCGGATGAAATGGATGACCTAAGTATAAAGATTGTTCTGAAACGATATAACGATCCTCTACGTAGTATATTGTGTTACTTTGCAAATAACGCGCCGTGCGATGAATGCTATTATCGATGTCAGACATAATTTGCGCCATATGTTGTTGCACTGCCGTTTGATTATCTGCACTTTGAGCCATATGTTGCAAAATACGCGCAATTGCTTCTTTATAAGTTGTTATTTTTTTACTTTTTCCATCGATAAGCCATACCTCTGGATGATACATATGATGCCCCATCGCAGACCAATAGCGAAATTCACCCGTTAAAGTTTCGAGCTCTGATAATTGTATAGACCATTGATGATTTTGAGGTGGTACTTGATATAAATTTTCTTCTCTAAAATATTCATTTAAAATGCGTTCGATAGCCGCATACGCTGCATGTTGTATTAATTCTTTATTTTGCACTTTTTTGTTTCAACTCCCATAATTTCATTAATGTGTGATCGTTGATTTGATTAGTGATGGTTGAACAAATTAAAAATAAACTACTTACTGCAAATACTACGCCCATAACGATAAACGTAGTAGCTGGTGTAGTATAACTTGTAATGGCAGCGCCACTAAGACTGCCAATAATTTGACCAACAACTAACATACTGTTCGTCGTTCCAACAAATGTGCCTTTAAGTTGTTGATGACACGCATTCACGACAACAAACATGACACTTTGAATCAATGCACTATATGTTAATCCTTGAAGTATTCTTGCAGCCATTAAAAACTCTATATTCGTCGCTAAACCTTGCAGTATCGCACTACAACCACATGCAATCGTGGCAAATATATATACTGATTTAACATATGATTTATCATTAAAGCGTCCCCATAAAGGCGCGCTTAATATCGAAGCCGTCCAAAATGCGGACTGTAAAAATCCAATCACACTACGGTCATCTATCGCTGTATGATTCACTGATGAAGCAAGTGGTGATAATGCAGTTAGCATGCCATACATAGCAAAGTTTGCTAAAACGCCAACGATAATAAATCGACATGTTTGTTGTGTGCATAATAGACATTGAAATGAACGGCGAATACCTTTATTAATATTTGGTGTTTGTGATTTTGGCATATGTGTCGTTTCAATCAATTTTAATGCACCGAAAATACAGACAATAAAAGTAATAACGGCAATACTCATCAGTAACGCACTAAAACCTAATATCGAAGCTGTAACACCGCCAATTAATGGCCCCACAAGAGACCCTGCGCTGACTGAACTTTGCAGTCTTCCTAATACCTTTCCACGATCTTCAGCTGGCGCCTCTGCACTCGCAAACGCACTTGATGCATCAACAACACCACCAAATAGTCCCTGCAATAACCTCACAAGTACAAACTGTAATGGTGTCGTACACAATGCCATTAAAAATAAGCATACCGCCAAACCAAGTAACGCTCTTAACACCATCCATTTTCTGCTGATCTTATCACCTAGCTTCCCCCATATCGGCGAAGCTATCATCGTCGTTACAGCTGGAGCAGCAATCGCTATACCACTCCACAACTGTATTTCTACGACTGATAGATTTTGTAGTGATGCCATATAAATTGGCAATAATGGCACAAGTACTGTCAGTCCAGCAATCGCTATAAACTGACTGAGCCATAAAATGCGAAAGTTACTGCGCCATATAGACTGATTAATCATATGTCACCATTGGATTTGGTACGGTAGTTAAACCTGAAGGCATACTACCTCCACCACTATCACGTTGATATAGCAATGGTAATAAAATTTGTTTGAATGGCCACGTCTGTTTATCAAATAAAATGTGTCTGACAGCTAGCTGATCAGTTGTAACCCAGGAAATAGTTGCCACTTCATTCTTTAAAATTTGTTTTAACAACGACATAAGTTCATGCTCACTTACACCAAATAAATCTTGAATTGCATCAATAATGGCATATAGATTTACCGATACAGCTAATGTTTGAAAATAAGCAAAGAATGTTTCCAAATCTTCATTAATTAGCGTATTAGGTGTATCTTCTCTGACGACATACTTCGGCAATGAAAGCTGATGTGCTGTTAGCCATGGTTTATAAATTCTGACAGTATCATGATCACGTAACACGCATTTTTGTACACGTCCATCTTCAAATGACAACAATATATTTTGACCATGCAACTCTGGTAATGCGCCGTATTGCATAAATGATAGTGTTACCTTTAAAAAGACTTGCGCGATATCTTCAAATAACGTCATGACATCATTTTTAGAAATATTATCTTTTCCACAAATCATTTGATATAAAGTGCGATCATTTGCCGCGAGTGCTGCCATTGACACTAGCTGTTGCGTATCATTTTTGGCTAGCACTTCGGGATATTTTCTTAGCTGAACAGTTAGATGACCTAATTGATCTTTGAAAATATCATTATCTTGACCCATATATGACCACCAAGCTGTTTCATCACAAACCATGACATACTTAGCTAGTGCTTCATCTTTTTCTATAAGCTGACGTAATAATTGTTCTGCTTGTTCTCCGTTTTTCATGTAACGCGTAGGCGTTAGCCTTAATGCGCCTAATGACTGCATTGCAAATGGTACTTTGACATGGTTATACGGTGCGCCAATATCAATTAATGAACGCATACTTGAAGACGACAGATAATCTCCAAATTTTAACGGTAATAGTACAACCAACTTTTCACTAATCTCTTTCGCAAAGACGTTCGGCAAAATATGCTGATATTGCCAAGGATGTACCGGAAATAGTACATAGTCATCTATTGATAACCCTTGATCATTTAACATGTCTGTCGCTTGTTCTTTTATAGGTGCTGTCAAATTTTCTAATTCATCGATATTTGCAGTATCGCCATGAATCATATGTGTCTTTTTAACTGCTGCAACCATTAAAGGAAATGATTGATTTAATTCAGCTTGATACACTTGATAATCCGCTTCTCTTAATCCTCTTTTTTCTTTAGCTAATGGATGAAATGGACGATCTTTTAAACTTGCAAACTGCTCTGACATCACAAAAGGATGTGACGCTAAATCTAATTCTGATAATTGTTTAGCAAGCTGTGTGGCAGCAGTAGTCAGTCCTTCTTCAACGCGAGCCACTTCCCATTCATGACTTAAATCACAATTCACATTAGCAATTGTTTGCCAAAATTCAGCTGCCGTTAAAGGTTGCTTAGACGCCCTTCCCTCTATCGTAATTGGTTGTGAACTTTCATAACGAAACATATTTAAAGCACTAAAATAAACAGGTATCTTTATTTGTTGTGTTTCACGTTCGTATATCAAAAGCGTTTGTCCATTTTCTTTAGTAATCTCACTATTCGATACAATTCCGGCTATATCTTCAAATAATAATGCATCAACTAAATCCCTTAATATTATCGTTTGTGCTGTATTGACTGCTGTATGATTCTGCAATGTTCAGACACCTCGCATTCTTAATATAGGTTCAATGTTGTCCCAATATTTTGTTGTTGTGCCTGTTGATAAATAAAGTAAGCACTTGAAATATCTTCGATAGCCATACCCATCGGATTAAGTAATATGATTTCATCATCGTCTTCACGTCCTGGTATGTCACCTGTCACAAGTTGCCCTAGTTCAGCATGAAGTGCTTCTTTGCTGAATTTACCTTCTAACACCAATTGGTTAATAGTTTTCTTTTCTCGATTACATTGTGACCAGTCATCTACTACGACTTTGTCAGCTTTAATAAAGACTTCTTTATGTACATCCATGATAGAAATGTTGCTAATAAATGCACCCTTTTGTAACCAATCATATTCAATGTATGGTTGATCCGTTACGGTACATGTAATGACTACTTCACCATTTGATACTGCTTCTTTAGCATTTTCTGTCGCAATAAAATTAATTTCCGGACGCTGTTGTTGCCATCTATCAACAAAGCGTGCACATGCTTCAGAGAATTGATCGTAAACAAACACGCGTTCAATATGATCGAATTGCTCTAACATACTTTGTAATTGCTTGTCTCCGATTAGCCCGCATCCAATGATTGTTAAGTCTTTAAATCCTTTTTTAGCCAAATGCTTTGCTGCAATCACTGAAACTGCTGCAGTACGCATACTACTAATTAAACTTGCTTCCATAACTGCAATTGGATAATTCGTTTCTGGATCATTCAAAATAATGACGCCACTTGCACGCTCCATATTACGTTTCGATGGATTGTCGTGCTTACTACCTATCCACTTAATACCTGAAATTGCGTGTTCACCACCGATATGACTTGGCATTGCAATAATTCGATCTGCGATGTGTCCATTTTCAGGATCCTGTCTTAAATACGGCTTAAGCGGTTGTACAAAATCATTGTGCGCATGGGCTGTTAATGCTTCTGTTAATGCGTCCACATAAACTTGTGAATGATTACCTCCCGCTTGTTCAATATCTGATCTATTTAAATACAACATCTCTCTATTCATTCTGATTTAACTCCTTGTCTTGATTTCATTTTTTCTAACCATGTATCTGAATAAACTAAATCTAAGTAACGATCGCCTCGATCTGGTAAAATCGTGACAATTGTTGCACCTTCTTCAATTGACGTTATCAACTGCTCAATCGCTGCAATAATCGAACCTGTTGAACCTCCGGCAAATATGCCTTCATAATCAATCAGTTTTCGACAGCCCAAAGCAGATTGATAATCATCTACATGGATCACTTGATTAATTTCTGATCTATTCAATATTTCGGGTACACGACTAGCACCGATACCAGGTAATTCTCTATTAATAGGTTTGTCACCAAAAATGACTGACCCTTTCGCATCAACAGCAACAATTTGTGCGTTTGGATGCACTTCTTTTATTTTTCTACTCATACCCATAATGCTACCTGTCGTGCTGACTGGCGCGACAAAATAATCTATAGGTTGCTTAATTGTTTCAACAATCTCTGTGCCTGCACCATGATAATGGGATTGCCAATTTAACTCATTCGCATATTGATTAATCCAATATGCATCGTCAATAGTGGCTAACAGTTCTTGCACCTTTGCAATACGAGTCATTAAATAACCCCCATGTGCATCAGGTTCTTCAACCATTTCTACATTGGCACCATAACTTTTAATAATTTTCAAATTTGTTGGTGATATTTTAGGATCAACAACACACGTGAGTTTTAATCCCTTGATTTTAGCTATCATTGCCAACGCAATGCCTAAATTACCAGAAGTACTTTCAATTAAATGTGTATTCTCAGTGATTAAACCATGTTTAATACCATGTTCAATGATGTACTTGGCAGGTCGATCTTTCATGCTGCCTCCAGGATTCATATACTCTAACTTTGCAAACACTTCATGTTTCGGAAATAGTTGATGAAGTTGAACCATAGGTGTTTGCCCTACAGAATCTAACAATGAATCGTGACATGCTTGACTTTTTTCAATCAAAAGCGCTTCCTCCTCAAATTTAAAATTCTATAATATTGTGTGTTACCTAATTGATAATGATTCTCACTATCAAGTAATTAGGATTATATTTTTTATGAATTTATATGTCAAATAATTATAAGTTGCATGTAAATCATAAATATTTTATTGACTTAGGAAAAAATTTAATTCATACTAAATCGTGATAATGATTCTCATTGTCATACATCACGAAGGAGGCTAATTAGTCAATGAATAAAGTAATTAAAATGCTTGTTGTTACGCTTGCTTTCCTACTTGTTTTAGCAGGATGTAGTGGGAATTCAAATAAACAATCATCTGATAACAAAGATAAGGAAACAACTTCAATTAAACATGCAATGGGTACAACTGAAATTAAAGGGAAACCAAAGCGTGTTGTTACGCTATATCAAGGTGCCACTGACGTCGCTGTATCTTTAGGTGTTAAACCTGTAGGTGCTGTAGAATCATGGACACAAAAACCGAAATTCGAATACATAAAAAATGATTTAAAAGATACTAAGATTGTAGGTCAAGAACCTGCACCTAACTTAGAGGAAATCTCTAAATTAAAACCGGACTTAATTGTCGCGTCAAAAGTTAGAAACGAAAAAGTTTACGATCAATTATCTAAAATTGCACCAACAGTTTCTACTGATACAGTTTTCAAATTCAAAGATACAACTAAGTTAATGGGGAAAGCTTTAGGGAAAGAAAAAGAAGCTGAAGATTTACTTAAAAAGTACGATGATAAAGTAGCTGCATTCCAAAAAGATGCAAAAGCAAAGTATAAAGATGCATGGCCATTGAAAGCTTCAGTTGTTAACTTCCGTGCTGATCATACAAGAATTTATGCTGGTGGATATGCTGGTGAAATCTTAAATGATTTAGGATTCAAACGTAATAAAGACTTACAAAAACAAGTTGATAATGGTAAAGATATTATCCAACTTACATCTAAAGAAAGCATTCCATTAATGAACGCTGATCATATTTTTGTAGTAAAATCAGATCCAAATGCGAAAGATGCTGCATTAGTTAAAAAGACTGAAAGCGAATGGACTTCAAGTAAAGAGTGGAAAAATTTAGACGCAGTTAAAAACAACCAAGTATCTGATGATTTAGATGAAATCACTTGGAACTTAGCTGGCGGATATAAATCTTCATTAAAACTTATTGACGATTTATATGAAAAGTTAAATATTGAAAAACAATCAAAATAATTAAGGAGTTTTACGATGCTACTTAAACCAAAATACCAAATCGTTATTGCTGGTTTATGTCTTGCAATAGTAGCTATCTTAAGTTTAATGATTGGAAATACGCTTGTGTCACCAGGTACGGTGATACAGGCGTTATTCAACTTTGATAGTGAAAACGATTTACATGATGTTGTCACTGGTGCACGGGCGTCGAGAACAATCATTGCGTTATTGACTGGTGCTGCCCTTGCTGTCTCAGGTTTGTTGATGCAAGCACTTACACGAAACCCAATAGCCTCACCAGGGCTTTTCGGTGTCAATGCAGGCGCAGTATTTTTTGTCATTTTTAGTATTACATTTATCCAAATTCAATCTTTTAAAATGATTGTAGTTATTGCATTTTTAGGTGCCATTGTTGTTACTATATTAGTTGTTGCGCTAGGTATGTTTAGACAAACACTATTCTCACCTCACCGTGTCATTTTGGCAGGTGCTGCGATTGCGATGCTATTTACAGCCTTTACTCAAGGCATACTTATTATGAACGAAACAGACTTACAAGGCCTATTATTTTGGTTAAGTGGCTCCGTTTCATTACGTAATATTTGGGATATCCCATGGATTATTCCGCTTGTATTGATACTTATTTTAATTGCATTTAGCATGGCTGCACACATCAACATCTTGATGACAAGTGACGACATTGCAACCGGCCTCGGTCAAAACATAAAATTAATCAAATGGATGATTATTATGCTCATCAGTATGTTAGCCGGTATTTCGGTAGCCGTAGCTGGATCAATCATCTTTGTGGGTCTTATCGTACCGAATATTAGCAAACGATTATTACCACCAAACTATAAGTATTTAATTCCTTTTACTGCATTAGCTGGAGCAATCCTAATGATCATTTCAGACATTGTTGCTCGTATAATAATTAAGCCATTAGAGTTGCCTATCGGTGTCGTTACCGCTGTCATTGGCGCTATTGTCTTAATCTATATTATGAAGAAAGGACGTCAACGCTTATGACCGAAAAGATTAATAAAAAAGACAATTACCATCTCATCTTCGCGTTAATCTTTTTAGCCATCGTTTCAGTGGTAAGTATGATGATTGGTTCAAGCTTTATACCATTACAACGCGTACTGATGTACTTTATAAATCCAAATGACAGTATAGATCAATTCACTTTAGAAGTATTACGCTTACCTCGCATTACACTTGCGATATTAGCTGGTGCCGCACTAGGGATGAGTGGTTTAATGTTACAAAATGTATTGAAAAATCCAATTGCCTCACCAGATATTATCGGAATCACAGGTGGTGCTAGCTTAAGTGCTGTTGTCTTTATTGCATTTTTCAGCCATTTAACGATACATTTACTTCCACTATTTGCAGTATTAGGTGGCGCAGTTGCAATGATGATACTATTAGTGTTTCAAACGAAAGGACAAATACGCCCGACAACACTCATAATCATCGGTATTTCGATGCAAACGTTGTTTATTGCGCTTGTCCAAGGATTACTCATTACAACGAAGCAATTATCTGCTGCCAAAGCTTATACATGGCTAGTCGGAAGTCTTTACGGTGCTACGTTTAAAGATACAATCATTTTGGGTATGGTTATTTTAGCTGTTGTGCCGTTGTTATTTCTTGTTATACCAAAAATGAAAATATCTATACTTGATGACCCTGTAGCGATTGGCTTAGGCTTACATGTACAACGTATGAAACTAATCCAATTAATCACTTCTACTATACTCGTATCTATGGCAATCAGTTTAGTAGGTAACATTGGGTTTGTCGGTTTAATCGCACCACATATCGCGAAAACAATCGTTCGCGGAAGTTATGCTAAAAAGTTACTAATGTCAGCAATGATTGGTGCCATATCAATTGTTATTGCAGACTTAATTGGGCGTACCTTATTCTTGCCTAAAGAAGTGCCAGCAGGTGTATTTATTGCTGCTTTTGGTGCCCCATTCTTCATATACTTATTATTAACCGTGAAAAAGTTATAACGATATTATTAAAACAAAATGACCTCACAACGAAGTTAGCTAAATGATTCAGTTAACTAACAGTTGCGAGGTTTTTTTATACATATAGTTGTTGTTATTGTTAACAAGCGTCGACTTTCTTAATTACATATTAATACTTTATATACAAATAACACCGACTCATATTCTATAATATCAATCAATATTCTTCGATTTTTCAAATATCGATAACTATTTCTTATTTAAATATAGTGTTTGATAATGTCATTTATTCAAAAACACAAATTTTAATAAAAATATCATATTATTTTTAATTGTAAATTATGGATTATTTTTCTTATTATATTGTGTTATATTAAAATAAAGTGCATATACAAGGAGATAAAACAATGAAATATAATAACCATGACAAAATTAGAGATTTTATAATCATTGAAGCATATATGTTTCGTTTTAAGAAAAAAGTCAAGCCTGAAGTCGATATGACTATAAAAGAATTTATATTACTGACTTATTTATTTCATCAGCAAGAAAACACACTTCCATTTAAGAAGATTGTTTCAGATTTATGTTATAAACAATCGGATTTAGTACAGCATATAAAAGTACTTGTGAAACATTCATATATTAGTAAAGTTCGAAGTAAAATTGATGAGCGTAATACTTACATTTCAATATCTGAAGAACAACGAGAGAAAATTGCAGAACGTGTTACATTGTTTGATCAAATCATTAAACAATTTAACCTTGCAGATCAAAGTGAATCACAGATGATACCAAAAGATAGTAAAGAATTTCTAAACTTGATGATGTATACAATGTATTTCAAGAATATTATCAAAAAACATCTAACATTAAGTTTTGTAGAATTCACAATTCTAGCTATTATCACTTCTCAAAATAAAAACATCGTTCTTCTTAAAGATTTAATTGAAACAATCCACCATAAATACCCTCAAACTGTTAGAGCTCTCAATAATTTAAAAAAGCAAGGCTATCTAATAAAAGAACGCTCAACTGAAGATGAAAGAAAAATTTTAATTCATATGGATGACGCGCAGCAAGACCATGCTGAACAATTATTAGCTCAAGTGAATCAATTATTAGCAGATAAAGATCATTTACATCTTGTTTTTGAATAATATCTCTATTACGCAAGTGTGCTGTATTCTAAAGTGCACTTGTGTTTTCTATTTTTTAATAAAACCTCAGCACATAATGAACAACTTTCTATTTTCTATATCACTTAAAACCATTTCCGAAATTAAACCTCAGCACATTCAAAGCCCCACTTTATTCTTAAAAATATTTTTCAACTCATATGTATTAAACCGCTTTCATTATAAAAAATATCTCTATATTTTATCTGTTTTTATTAATCGAAATAGCGTGATTTTGCGGTTTTAAGCCTTTTACTCCCTGAATAAATCTTTCAGCAAAATATTTATTTTATAAGTTGTAAAACTTACCTTTAAATTTAATTATAAATATAGATTTTAGTATTGCAATACATAATTCGTTATATTATGATGACTTTACAAATACATACAGGGGGTATTAATTTGAAAAAGAAAAACATTTATTCAATTCGTAAACTAGGTGTAGGTATTGCATCTGTAACTTTAGGTACATTACTTATATCTGGTGGCGTAACACCTGCTGCAAATGCTGCGCAACACGATGAAGCTCAACAAAATGCTTTTTATCAAGTCTTAAATATGCCTAACTTAAATGCTGATCAACGCAATGGTTTTATCCAAAGCCTTAAAGATGATCCAAGCCAAAGTGCTAACGTTTTAGGTGAAGCTCAAAAACTTAATGACTCTCAAGCTCCAAAAGCTGATGCGCAACAAAATAACTTCAACAAAGATCAACAAAGCGCCTTCTATGAAATTTTGAACATGCCTAACTTAAACGAAGCGCAACGCAATGGTTTCATTCAAAGTCTTAAAGATGATCCAAGCCAAAGCACTAACGTTTTAGGTGAAGCTAAAAAATTAAACGAATCTCAAGCACCGAAAGCTGACAACAATTTCAACAAATAACAACAAAATGCTTTCTATGAAATCTTGAACATGCCTAACTTGAACGAAGAACAACGCAATGGTTTCATCCAAAGCTTAAAAGATGACCCAAGCCAAAGCGCTAACCTTTTAGCAGAAGCTAAAAAGCTAAATGATGCACAAGCACCAAAAGCTGACAACAAATTCAACAAAGAACAACAAAATGCTTTCTATGAAATTTTACATTTACCTAACTTAACTGAAGAACAACGTAACGGCTTCATCCAAAGCCTTAAAGACGATCCTTCAGTGAGCAAAGAAATTTTAGCAGAAGCTAAAAAGCTAAACGATGCTCAAGCACCAAAAGAGGAAGACAACAACAAACCTGGTAAAGAAGACGGCAACAAACCTGGCAAAGAAGACAACAACAAGCCTGGTAAAGAAGACAACAACAAGCCTGGCAAAGAAGACGGCAACAAGCCTGGTAAAGAAGACAACAAAAAACCTGGTAAAGAAGATGGCAACGGAGTACATGTCGTTAAACCTGGTGATACAGTAAATGACATTGCAAAAGCAAACGGCACTACTGCTGACAAAATTGCTGCAGATAACAAATTAGCTGATAAAAACATGATCAAACCTGGTCAAGAACTTGTTGTTGATAAGAAGCAACCAGCAAACCATGCAGATGCTAACAAAGCTCAAGCATTACCAGAAACTGGTGAAGAAAATCCATTCATCGGTACAACTGTATTTGGTGGATTATCATTAGCCTTAGGTGCAGCGTTATTAGCTGGACGTCGTCGCGAACTATAAAAACAAACAATACACAACGATAGATATCATTTTATCCAAACCAATTTTAACTTATATACGTTGATTAACACATTCTTATTTGAAATGATAAGAATCATCTAAATGCACTGAGCAACATCTTTTGTTGCTCAGTGCATTTTTTATTTTACTTACTTTTCTAAACAACTTCTGAAACGCCTCAACACTTTCTACTCTAATTACATATACGACATTTTTAGACATTAAAAAATCGAACTAGACAAGATGCTCAATGCATTTCGTACTAGTTCGATTCATGAATAATTAGATGTAAAATGTCATTTGAATCCAAGTGACAACATTATTTATATTTAGAATATTAACGTTAGTATAAACGTCCAAACACAAATAAAGGCAACAAATATAATACTGTATTTTAACGTCATTTTTAATAATGCAGATTCTTCACCAACTTTTTTAACAGCTGCAGTCGCAATGGCAATTGATTGTGGTGAAATAAGTTTCGCTGCTACACCACCTGCAGTGTTAGCTGCCACAAGTAATGAACCGCTTGTTGAAATTTGTTGTGCCACTGTCGCTTGAATAGGTGCGAATAAAGTATTGTTATTTACAACTGAACCAGTCATAAACACACCAATCCAACCTAATACTGGAGAGAATAATGGGAAAATTGCTCCCGCTTTAGCAATACCTTGTCCAATTGCTACAGTCAAACCACCGTATGTCATAACTTTAGCAATAGCTAGGATAGCTGAAATTGTAAGGATCGGTAACCATAATTCTTTAATTGCTTCGACCAATAAAGCACCTGCACTTTTCCATTTTAACTTCGTAATTAAAATTGTAATAATTACTGTTAATAAAATCGCTGTCCCAGTTGCACCAATTAAATCGAGACGCAACGCAATTCCTTTAGGCGATAAATCACTCACAGTATTCGGAATTGGCATTTTTAATACTAAACTTTCAAGCGCACCTCCAGGTTGGAATAATTTTTTGAAGAATGGTGCACTCCATACTAATACAAAGGCAGTTAAAATTACGAATGGACTCCAAGCAAAGACAATTTCTTTAGGCGTTCGTTTTTGAATTTTATGTTCAGACGCTTCCAATCTGAAAATGTTTTTCGGTTTAAATTTACGACAAACAAATGCTAACACCACCATTGTTGCTAGTGATGGAATAATGTCTGCTAGTTCTGGACCATGGAATATTGTTAATAATAATTGTAATCCAGTATATGTACCACTCACTGTTAAGATGACAGGTAAAATTTCTTTAATACCTTTCATGCCATCTATAACGAATACTAAAACAAATGGGATAATAAAGTTTAAAATTGGAAGTGTTAATGCTGAATATCTCGCAACATCTAATGTTGTAACGCCTCCACTTAAGTTAAACGTATCAATAATACTAACTGGTAAACCAATTGCACCAAAGGCACCCGCCGCACCATTAGCAATTAAGCATAACATCGCTGCTTTTAATGGTTCAAATCCAAGTTGAATCAATAACACTGCACAAATTGCAATCGGCACACCAAATCCTGCTGCACCTTCTAAAAATGCGTTGAAACAAAATCCAATTAATAATAGTTGGATTCTTTGGTCTTCTGAAATACTTGCAATACTATCTTGAATAATAGAAAATTGTCCTGTTTTAATAGAAACTTTATATAACCAAACTGCCATTAAAACGATATATCCTATTGGAAAAATACCGGCAACAACGCCTTCTGTAATCGCACCTGCTGATACACGCGCTGGTAATTCAAATACAAATAAAGCCACAATCAATGTAACAACCAAAGTTGTCAATGCTGCATAAATGCCTTTCATTTTAAAAACGGTTAAGCATAATAAAAATAAAATAATAGGTACTGCTGCAACTAAGGCTGATAATCCAACATTATCGAATGGATTTACAGTAAGTAGTGTCATAATGACTCCCTCTCTTTATATAAAATATTTATCATCCTGATTAATCTACAACCTATTTCAACTTATATTTTGCGATGATCACATATTTAAAATGTAACACTCCTATATGTGACAGGCAATCGAATTTTTACAAAAAGTTCACAAAATATACACAATATTTAACTATAATAAATAATATATCATTTTAATTATAAATACTAGATATTATTTATAATAATCTCAGGAATCCGCTTCAAAACTGCATCATGAGAGTTTATATTTTTATTGAGAATCTCTCATTTTATGAATTGTAGGAAGTAAACAAAATATGACAAGCGTCAAACCAATGATAATGATAAATATCATATTAAACCATAGTAAATTGAATTGATGATGGTGTTGTATTTGCCAAATTTCTAATACTGTGAAGATAGACATATAGCTCATAATCTCTAAATTTAACGTACTTAAAAATAATTTAATCGCTCGAATTTCACGTGGTGTATGATTATAATGTGACCATTTGGCTAATCGTTCATAGTATCTACCTGCAATGAAAAATATAAGCCAAATCACTATAAATGCGCTATTAATCAAAAGCAGCACCCATTTATCAGCAAAGTTATCAGCATCCCCTGCTAAATTATAGTGAATAGGTACTTTGGTTGGTAATTTTGAATAGGTCACTACTGTATAGCACATCATAGCTAAGTAAATAAGTAGACTTAATATTGTAAAAGACCTGATTTTAGACATTCTATCGCCTCTTTCTTTACATTTTGTGTATAACACTCTGCCTATTTTACCTTTTAATTACATTACCCCAAACGATTAAACAATATGTAATGATACTATAATTGCGTCAGGAGTATCCGCTTGTTAAATGTGCATAGCTTATATTTAGCTGTTTAACATGCCACATAATGATTCGAATTATTGTTTTAATTAAACCTTTTTCACATATGTATAAATTTTATAGAGCGCATGCTTAATATTTTCATTTGATTCAAAGGCAAAAGATAGCCTTATACTCTTTTCTTTACTGCCATAAATGTAACCCGGATTGATTAATATTTTTTCTTTACTTAACAATTCGTAGAATAAATATTTAATATCTATATCTATTTTAAAGACTAACCATACAAAATAACCTCCACTTGGAACCTCCCAATGTGCTATATCCTTAAATAAATTATTGAGGATGTTTAACATAAAGTCTCGTTTATCTTTTAAAACATACCTTAACTTTACTAAGTGTTTATCATAAGACTTATTTTTCAACATCTCATATACAACCATTTGTGACAAAATACTGGATCCATAGTCAATTTGCATTCTTACATCTGCCAATTGCTCTATTATTTTTTCAGAAGCAACAATCCAACCTATTCTTATTGCTGGTGCAATCGTTTTTGAAAAACTGCTTATATGTATAACTTTTCCCAATTTATCATAAGTTTTGATAGAAGGAGTTGGATCGCTAAAGAAAATATCTCTAAAGATATCATCTTCAATGATAGGAATATTATGTCTTTCGCTATAAGTAATTATATTTTTCTTTTGCTCATTCGTTAAAGAACGACCTGTCGGGTTATTAAACCTAGGTTCTATATAAATCGCTTTATTTTTAAAATTAATAAATCTATCAATGATGGTATCAATTTCATTAATTTGATTATAAGGAACATCAATATGTCTAAAATTCAATTGCTCAAAAACATTTGTAGAGTGAATATATGATGGTGTATTCGAAATTATTATGGCATCTTGACCTAAAAACCCAATAGATAAAAGTTGAATGGCATGTAAAGCGCCTGAAGTGATCATTACATTTTCTCTACCTACATTTATACCTTGCTTTGACATTCGTTCAACGATAATATCTCTTAACTTGATATAACCATAACCATTATTATAACCAAAAGATAAGTCTTCAATATGACTGGCTGTATTAGACATGGCTTTTTTCAATTGAATATGTGGCATTAACGATATACCCAATTCACCTTTACTTATATGTATATACGAATCATCTGTCTCAATTTTATTAATTAATTGCACCGTATACTGACTTCTTTGTTGAGAGGACCATAACATCATTTCAGACCACTTATTTGTAATATGTGCTTCATTCAAATAGTCATTAACATATGTTCCACTACCTACTTTAGTATAGATAAATCCTTCAGCTTCTAATAACTCAATACTTTTAATAATCGTTACTCTATTTACGTTGTACTGTATCGCCAACTGCCTATGTGAAGGTATTTTCATTCCATAAAACCAATCCCCTGTGATTATTTTATCTCTTATGTCACTAGCAATATCTTTATATTTAGCCATCTTCTCCCTCCCTTTTAAAATTGGATAGGTAAATCCATTCAAAATTGGTTGTACTCATTTTAAATCATATTTTTTAATATAGAAACACATAATTAAAGGAGTGATGATATTAATGAATAAACTTCGAGACACTACTTTTCTATCATATTTATTTACTATCATATTGTGGGGATCTGCATTTCCAATGATAAAGATTGCGTTAAATGATTTTAGTGCAGAATCATTGTCGGCATTTCGTTTAATTTTAGCAACAATAATTCTCTTGCCGTTCGTAATTATAAAGAAATTGCCTACCCCTGAACTAAGAGATATCCCTGTTATTTTTATTTTAGGATTTTGTGGATTTGTGATATATCACACAGCTTTAAATTTTGGTGAAACTTTGATTAGTGCAGGTATATCTGGAATTCTAGTCTCTACAACGCCTATTTTTTCTAGTGCTTTAGCTTATATATTTTTAAAAGAGCATTTTTCAAAATGGAATTGGTTAAGTTCACTCGTCGCATTTATAGGAATATCCATTATTTCAATAAGTAAAGATGATTACACAACTATTAATGTATTAGGTGTTTTTATTATTTTACTTGCATCTTTTAGTGAAAGTTTGTATTTTACTTTCCAGAAAAAATACATAGAAAAATACGGCTTCATCGCTTTCACACTATATACAATAATGGCAAGCTCACCATTTATGCTTATTTTTATTCCTGAAATCATCAACGATATACACGGCGCCACTTTTACATCAATAGTATCGGTACTTTATTTAGCTATATTCCCTACTATAATTCCATACGTTTTGCTTGCTTATATCGTGAAGTCAGTTGGTGTCTCTGATGCAACAATGTCTCTTTATTTAACACCTATCGTTTCTTTATTATTATCTTATCTGTTATTAGACGAGCTACCAACAACCCTTGCTATTATAGGTGGAATTATCACTCTACTAGGCGTTAGTTTAAGTAACTTCTTTCAAAATACATAATTATTCCAAGTCCCGCACCTAAGAATCCAAAAACATTCGAGTGATAAAATTTTAAAAATCAAAAATATAAAAAAGATCTAATTTTGTCAAATTTACCAATATAAATACTAATATTTGCAATTCACAAAGGGGTATAGTCTGAGTGTATTCCAATACGAAAGGACTTGGTGGATATGTATTACAGTTATGGAAATTATGAAGCATTTGCGCGCCCTAAAAAACCTGAAAATGTAGAAAACAAATCCGCTTACTTAATCGGATCTGGTCTAGCTTCACTTGCTGCAGCTTGTTTTTTAATAAGGGATGGTCAAATGGAAGGTTCTAAGATTCATATTTTAGAAGAGTTACCTAAAGCAGGTGGTAGTCTTGACGGAGAAAATATTCCTTTAAAAGGCTATGTTGTCCGCGGTGGTCGTGAAATGGAGAACCACTTTGAATGTTTGTGGGACTTATTCAGATCTATCCCTTCATTAGAAATCGATAACGCGTCAGTATTAGATGAATTCTATTGGTTAAACAAAGAAGATCCTAACTATTCTCGTTGTCGTGTTATTGAGAAACAGGGTCAACGTTTAGTCACAGATGGAGACTTCACTTTGACTAAAACGGCGATTAAAGAAATTTTAGATTTATGCTTAACGAATGAAGAAGATTTAGATGATGTCAAAATAACAGATGTATTTTCCGATGACTTCTTTAATTCAAACTTTTGGATTTACTGGAAAACGATGTTTGCATTTGAACCGTGGCATTCTGCAATGGAAATGCGTCGCTATCTAATGCGATTCGTTCATCATATTGGTGGTCTCGCAGACTTTTCAGCTTTAAAATTCACTAAATATAATCAATATGAATCTTTAGTATTACCTATGGTTGAATATTTAAAATCGCATGGGGTTCAATTTGAATACGATGTAAAAGTAGAAGATATTAAAGTAGATGTTACGACAAGTCAAAAAATTGCCCGAGAAATATTAATTCACCGACATGGCAAAGCAGAGTCAATTAAACTGACTGTAGATGATCTTGTCTTTGTGACAAACGGTAGTATTACGGAAAGCTCTACGTATGGTGATAATGATACACCAGCACCACCAACTGACGAATTAGGTGGTAGTTGGACACTATGGAAAAATTTAGCGCGACAAAGTCCTGAATTTGGTAATCCTGATAAGTTTTGCCAAAATATTCCTCAAAAAAGTTGGTTTGTTTCTGCAACATCGACAACTAACAATAAAGATATTATCGATACAATAGAAAGCATTTGTAAACGTGATCCACTTGCAGGCAAAACGGTTACTGGCGGAATTATTACAATCAATGATTCTGCATGGCAAATCAGTTTTACAATCAATCGTCAGCAACAGTTTAAAGACCAACCTAAAAATGAAATATCTACATGGATTTATGCCTTATATTCAGATGTAAATGGCGATTATATTAAAAAGCCAATCACAGAATGTAGTGGTAATGAAATATGTCAAGAATGGCTGTATCACTTAGGTGTATCAACTGACAAAATTGAAGACTTAGCAAAACATGCATCTAATACGATTCCTGTTTATATGCCATATATCACATCTTATTTCATGACGCGTGCTATCGGCGACAGACCTTTAGTCGTCCCGCATCAATCTCAGAACTTAGCATTTATTGGTAACTTTGCAGAAACAGAGCGAGACACTGTATTTACAACAGAATATTCGGTTCGTACTGCCATGGAAGCTGTTTATCAATTACTAAATATAGATCGTGGTATTCCAGAGGTCATCAATAGTACATTTGATCTTCGCGTCTTAATGGATGCCGTATACGAACTGAATGACCATCAAGATTTGCGCGAGATTACTAAAGATTCGAAAATGCAAAAACTCGCATTAGCTGGATTCCTTAAAAAGATAAAAGGTACGTACATTGAGACATTATTAAAAGAACACAAATTGTTATAACGAAAACCATTAATAGATTTTTATTTGGTGATTTCAAATCATGGAGTGGGATAGAAATGATATGTTCACAAACTTTATTTCGTTATCCCACTCACATGATTTTTTTGATGAAACATAATTACATGATTGATTGCGTCATTTTGTTAAACAAGTGATTGCAAACCTGCCATTTCACACTGAAAATTTACATAATAAGTGACGATATTTTACAAGTCATATACAAATAACATATATTGTTAAATAATTTTACCTAATCTTAACATTAAATTTACAATTATAAGCGATAATCTAAATATAAAGCTTATTTGAGGTGAAATAATGGAAATGTCGGTTACAGAAGTCATTTTCTCCTTTTTAGGTGGTTTAGGTATTTTCCTTTACGGCTTAAAAATCATGGGAGACGGGCTTCAAGCATCAGCAGGAGACAGGCTACGAGATATTTTAAACAAATTTACATCAAATCCAGTATTAGGTGTTATTGCAGGTATCGTTGTAACTATTTTAATACAAAGTAGTTCAGGTACGACCGTTATCACAATCGGACTGGTAACAGCTGGATTTATGACATTGAAACAAGCCATTGGAGTGATAATGGGTGCTAATATCGGAACAACGGTAACTGCATTTATTATCGGTATAGATTTAGGCGAATATGCAATGCCAATTTTAGCATTAGGTGCATTTTTAATCTTTTTCTTTAAACGCTCTAAAATCAATAACATTGGCCGCATACTATTCGGTTTCGGTTCTCTATTCTTCGGTCTAGAATTTATGGGTGATGCCGTTAAACCTTTAGCATCATTAGATGGATTTAAACAATTAATGCTTGATATGTCATCAAATCCAATACTTGCTGTCATTGTCGGCGCAGGGTTAACAGCACTAGTTCAAAGTTCAAGTGCGACAATTGGTATTTTACAAGAATTTTATCAACAAGATTTAATCAGCTTAAACGCAGCAATCCCTGTGTTACTAGGCGATAATATTGGTACAACGATTACAGCTATCTTAGCTAGTTTAGCCGGCTCAATCGCTGCAAAACGTGCGGCGCTTGTACACGTCATCTTTAACTTAATCGGGGTAATTATCTTCACAATTTTCTTGCCAGTTGTGATTCATTTGATTAGTTTGTTACAAGATGTATGGCACTTAAAACCAGCGATGACGATTGCAGTATCACATGGTATCTTCAACATAACAAATACTTTGATTCAATTACCATTTGTAGCAGGTTTAGCATGGATAGTTACAAAGCTTGTCCCAGGTAAAGATATTGCTGATGACTATAAACCTCAGCACTTAAACAAAGATCTTGTTTATCACGCACCTGGTGTTGCATTACAAGAAACTCAAAAAGAATTACAAAATGTGGGTCAGATTGTCTTAACGATGTTTGAAGACATTCGCGAAATTACAAAAGACGATAAAAAATTGATCAAAAAGCTTGAACAAAAGCATCAAGCTGTTGAAACAATCAATGATAGTATTCGAAATTATTTAGTTAGAATTTCTACAAAAGCCATAACGAAGGCAGACGTTGAGCGTTTAGCAGTTATGTTTGATGTCAATCGCTCTATTTTAAAAGTAGCAGAGCTAACAGAAGAGTATGTCGCTCAATTAAAACGCCAACATGATGAAGATATTCGCATTACAGAAGATGCACAACGCGGTATGGATAAATTATTCAACCATGTTGCTGAGTCATTTGATAAAGCCATCGACATGTTAGATGTTTATGACAAAACGAAAAAAGATGAAATTGTAGAACGTAGTAGAGAATCATTTAATATTGAACATAAACTACGCAAAGGTCATATTAAACGCCTTAATCGTGGTGAATGTACAACAAAAGGCGGATTACTATATATCGATATGATTGGTGTTCTTGAACGTATCGGTTATCATTCACGAAATGTTTCTGAAGCACTTGTTGGCCTTAACGATGATGTACCTACAGATGAAGAAATTGCAACAACTGAAATTTAATTTTTACTGTCTTATTTATATTCATATTTTTTTAAAATTAGAGATTCAGATGCATGTAAAACAGGCTGGGACATAAATCCCTAAAAAACAGCAG
>NZ_KV839113.1:0-209 GCF_001838845.1 Staphylococcus sp. HMSC36A10 | reverse complement strand
CAACTGCATAAGAGCCCCTAATTATTTACAATATATAAGGGGCTAAAAGGATTACAGTTGCAGTATAAAAAGCAAAAAAGTATCATGTTTGGTACTTGGAAATATCAGCAATTTGAGTAAAGTAAACTTAAAAGCAACTGCATAAGAGCCCCTAATCGCTAAACTATAAGGGGACAAAAGAATACAGTTGCAGTATAAAAAGCAAAAAA
>NZ_KV839112.1:0-296 GCF_001838845.1 Staphylococcus sp. HMSC36A10 | reverse complement strand
ACAAAGATTGAACGTGATAAACCAAAAATTGTATTTGCAGATGCAGTAGCTACTACTAAGACATCAATTTTAGTTGGAGAGTTAGCAAAGATCATTAAACAAAACGGTATAAACATCGGGCAACGCAGATTGTTTGAGTGGTTACGTCAAAACGGATTCCTTATTAAACGCAAGGGTGTGGATTATAACATGCCTACACAGTATTCAATGGAACGTGAGTTATTCGAAATTAAAGAAACATCAATCACACATTCGGACGGTCACACATCAATTAGTAAGACGCCAAAAGTAACAGG
>NZ_KV839111.1:0-212 GCF_001838845.1 Staphylococcus sp. HMSC36A10 | reverse complement strand
GAAAAAGGCGAAGTAATTGGAACAACTAAAACAGATGAAAATGGTAAATATCGTTTCGATAATTTAGATAGCGGTAAATACAAAGTTATTTTTGAAAAGCCTGCTGGCTTAACACAAACAGTTACAAATACAACTGAAGATGATAAAGATGCAGATGGTGGCGAAGTTGACGTAACAATTACGGATCATGATGATTTCACACTTGATAATGG
>NZ_KV839110.1:0-232 GCF_001838845.1 Staphylococcus sp. HMSC36A10 | reverse complement strand
CCACCTTCGTAACCTAATTCACTCTTAATATCAACATGACTGTTTTCTTCAATTTCTTCAACGATGCCATAGTTACCATGACCGTTTTCAGTACCTAAACCAGAATGAGAAATATGCTGGTTATTTTCAGTAATTTCTTCGATTGGACCTTGAGCTTGACCATGTTCTTCAGGTAATTCATCCACTAGTTCGATAAGATTACTTTCAGTTGTATATTCTTTCGTATCTTCAA
>NZ_KV839109.1:17747-22042 GCF_001838845.1 Staphylococcus sp. HMSC36A10 | reverse complement strand
TTGGTAAAGAAACGCAAGTGTATCGTTATTTCGGACAAGAACGTAACAATACTACATACAACTTAGCACGCATGAATATGTTATTACATGATGTGCGTTATGAGAACTTCGAGATTCGTAATGATGACACATTGGAAAATCCAGCCTTTTTAGGCAATACATTTGATGCGGTTATTGCGAACCCACCATACAGTGCGAAATGGACAGCAGATTCAAAATTTGAAAATGATGAACGATTCAGTGGTTACGGCAAGCTTGCGCCAAAATCCAAAGCAGACTTTGCCTTTATTCAACACATGGTACATTACCTAGACGATGAAGGTACCATGGCAGTCGTACTCCCACATGGTGTATTATTCCGTGGTGCCGCAGAAGGTGTGATTCGTCGCTATTTAATAGAAGAAAAGAACTACTTAGAAGCCGTGATTGGGTTACCAGCCAATATTTTCTATGGGACAAGTATTCCAACATGTATTTTAGTATTTAAAAAATGTCGCCAACAAGACGACAACGTACTATTTATCGATGCATCCAATGATTTTGAAAAAGGAAAAAATCAAAACCATTTAACCGATGCCCAAGTCGAACGCATTATTAACACATATAAGCGTAAGGAAACAATTGATAAATATAGCTACAGCGCGACACTACAAGAGATTGCCGATAACGATTACAACCTAAACATACCGAGATATGTCGATACATTCGAAGAAGAAGCACCAATAGATTTAGATCAAGTCCAACAAGATTTGAAAAATATCGACAAAGAAATCGCAGAAGTTGAACAAGAAATCAATGCATACCTGAAAGAACTTGGGGTGTTGAAAGATGAGTAATACACAAAAGAAAAATGTGCCAGAGTTGAGATTCCCAGAGTTTGAAGGCGAATGGGAAGAGAAGCAGTTAGGGAATATTATAAAAGTTAATTCTGGAAAAGATTATAAACATTTGGATAAAGGCGATATACCAGTCTATGGTACTGGCGGTTATATGACAAGTGTTTCAGAACCACTAAGTGAAATTGATGCTGTTGGTATTGGGAGAAAAGGGACTATAAACAAACCATATTTGCTTGAGGCGCCGTTTTGGACGGTGGATACATTATTTTATTGTACACCTAAAAAAGAAACAGACATACTATTTATATTAAGTTTATTTAGAAAAATAAACTGGAAAGTATACGATGAATCAACAGGTGTGCCAAGCTTAAGCAAACAAACCATTAATAAAATAAATAGATTTGTCCCTACAAATAAAGAGCAGCAAAAAATAGGCAAGTTCTTCAGCAAACTCGACCGGCAAATTGAATTAGAAGAACAAAAACTTGAATTACTTCAACAACAGAAAAAAGGCTATATGCAGAAAATCTTCTCGCAAGAATTGCGATTCAAAGATGAGAATGGTAATGATTATCCAGATTGGACAAATGAAAGATTGGGTGAAGTTACAACTGTTACTATGGGACAAAGTCCGAAAAGTGTAAATTATACTGATAACTCAAATGATACGGTATTAATCCAAGGAAATGCTGATATAGAGAATGGATTAATTAATCCCCGTATTTATACAAGGGAAGTAACCAAATTAATTCAGAAGGACGAAATTATTTTAACTGTTAGAGCACCTGTAGGCAAATTAGCTATGGCACAAATTAATGCGTGCATTGGTAGAGGTGTATGCTCAATTAAAGGAGATAAATTTTTATATTATTTTCTAGAATGGTTTGCCACTCAAAATAAATGGATCCGTTTTTCACAGGGGAGTACATTTGAATCTATTTCAGGGAATGACATAAGAAATATACACATTAAAATACCAGTCGAAGATGAACGTACTAAAATTATAAAATTGTTAAATAGTTTAGATGTATTAAATTCAAAAACAGATTTAAAAATCCAAAACCTTAAACAGAGAAAACAATCGCTTCTACAAAAAATATTTGTTTAATAAGTCTATACAAAACCTCTCGCTAATTGAGTTAGTGAGGGGCTTTTTAATAAGTTTTTTAATTTTACGATATTAATGTCTAAAAAATAAGAATGCTATTGAAGACTTCTAGATCTGTTCAAAATGATATATTTTCAGAAACTTCAGTGTAGTTTACTTTTAGATATGCAAAATAATAATTAAATTATTAATTGGTAATATACTTATGATATGATAGAAGTGAAATAATCTATTTATATAACAATCTATTCAAGATATGTGTATCAATTTATTTCCATTCGTAAAAAAACACATTTAACATGAGATAATATATGTAGCGAGTTGCAAAATGTGTTTTAAATTAAACTATTCTATAGTAATTGTCATTACATGAAATAATAACAACATTAGGATTGGGATATATTTTTAACAAAAAACATAACATTGCAATGCATGAAAAGAACATAGACTAAGTTTTAAAATTCAATTTGAATCATTAATATTTTTTTAAGCTAATGGTTTAAAAATCTGATAGCACCATCAGACATACATCAATATTTAAGTATTAAGACTTATGATGAATTAATTGAAAAATAACACTTGGATAGAAACAAATAAAAATTAGGATCATCACTATTCATCTTTTCAGGTAAATTGAGGTAATAGATATGAAAAAGAATTATATATTTGTGATAGTTGTTGCAATATTAATATTACTAATTGTTATTGTATACGTGTTTCACAAAAGTAAAAAAGAACATTACATTGAAACACAAGAAAAACGAATCGATTTGTATTTTAAGCATAATCTTAACAATTATAAAAATATGAAGGTGACAGATTTTCATAAAACTCCGATGGGTGGGTATTTCATTGTAGGTTATATAAATGATGATAAAAAATATAAATTCCAAGCAAGTATAGATTCGGGAAGCAATAATCAATATCAGAAAGATATTGGTTACCATGAAGATAAATTAGGCAAATTATTCAAAGAAAAAGACCCTAAATATAAACTCTCAGTCGATGAAATAATTGAAAAAGAACACTTAGACAAAAGTGAATATGAAGCCGATCCACCGTTATTTTTCTTTTCAGGTCCAATTGAATAAATGTTATGGATAGAATGGATGAAAAATATAATTATTTAAATTTTAAAGTAAACCTGATCATGATTTAAGATTATAAGAAAGAAAAATTGACTAATGTTAAAACCAACAGTCATATGATTTGCAACGTTTATACAATCATCGTAAAACTCAGTATGCTTAATTTATTTAAAATGTTTGTCAATAAGTCCAGTGAAAAGGAGATTGATTTTTTGAATAAAAAATCTCTTATGATTGTAATTATAATTTTAATATTGATTCTAGGCGGAATCTTTTTGAAGATGAAATACGACGAAAAGAAATATTATGATGAACAAAAAGAAAGAATAATAATTTATATGAAGTATAATGTTAAAGGGTTTAAAGAAATACAATTCGAGGAACAAAAAGAAAACCCTTTAGATGGATTTGTTATTACAGGTTATATAAATAATGACAAGACTAATACTTTTTCAGCGCATATGTGGTCTGAAGATAATTATCAATTTGAATACATCTCATCATATAGTGATAAACTGGATAGAATGATGATAAAAGATGAAAAACAGTTTCAGAATTAAAGAAGAAGATAAATAAAAAAGATGAAAATTAAAGTTTTAGTTACAGTAATATTAATAATTATAGTATTAGCTATATATTTGAAAATAGGACATGATGAAAAAGAACAATACTATAATGAGCAAAAAGAAAGAATAACGATTTATATGAAGCACAATGTGAAAGGTTATAAAAATATAAGTTTTACTAATTTTAAAGAAAACCCAATGGATGGCTATTCTATTAGTGGTTATATAAATAATGATAAAAAGTTATCATTTACAGCTGGTATAAGATCTATTGATGATTTTCAATTTGATACCGATATTTCTTATACAGATGAATTAGGTAGAAAATTTATTGAAAATCCTAAGTCAGTTTCTGAAATAAAGAAAGAGCAAAATACGTCCAATAAATAATTGTTCATATTGTGATGAAACAAAAATATAAGTCATTAGATGAAATTAACCATGTTATAAATATTTGTAGTATCTATAAAAATCTCGACACTATTAAAATGATATAGTGCCGAGGTTTTCTTACTTATTTAGTTAATTAAAAGTTTATGCCAGATTCATAAGAATTTGTGACACTTTTAATAGTGTAACCTTTGATTATTACAATTTATCAAATGGTCCATTAGAAGGTATAAACAACAAAATAAAATTAATTAAACGTACATCTTTTGGTTATGGAAGTTACAATCATTTGCGCAATCGAATA
>NZ_KV839109.1:0-17647 GCF_001838845.1 Staphylococcus sp. HMSC36A10 | reverse complement strand
TGCGCAATCGAATATTATTATGTTCAAAACTTTACGCTCCAAAAAGTAAAAAGGAAGTTAAGCAATGTTTAGTTGCCTAACTTCCGATATTGAACGCATCAGTCCAATTTGACATAGAGCACTCTTTAGTTCTTGATGTTTCTCTTTAAAACCTTGCATATTTTACAAAAAGAAAAATTAGCAGTATAATTGAAATAACGAAAATAAGTATTTACTTATACACCAATCCCCTCACTATTTGCGGTAGTGAGGGGATTTTTATTGGTGCGGCTATATGTCACCTATTTTGTATTGCGTCTACTTAGCCAATAAGAAAAAAACGCAATGGCACAGCCACTGATGACTGGTGCTATGATGTGAACGAAAATAAGCATCACCTTATACACCTCCTCTCTGCGTCTAAATTGACGCCTGAGAGATAGGCGACTCTACTATTATATCATCTAATTGGACAAATTCTATGAGAGTAGATTTTGTTAATTTAAGAAAGAAGAACATTTAGTTCAGTGTTTAAGTTATAAATGGTTAGATTATATGAAAATGGTAAACCAAGAAATGAAATTATACGCGAGTATGATTTAACACCTTTGACGTTAGGAAAAACAGCATTTTCATTTCGCCATTTTCCTACATTTTATAAACCCATATATAACAGCGTTGTTTTATGTATTTATAATTATGTCAAGCAAATAATTTTTAAAAGTATTTTGAAACAACGTTTCATGAGGGGCGTAAACGGAACATAGAAAAAAGATAGCATGTCAAAGTGAATTGTTTTTTGAAATCTAAAATCTATAAGAAATAAATACTAAACTATGGGGGTTAAAATGAAAAAGAGATATGTATTTGTGGTAGTTGTTGCATTATTAATAGTACTAATTGTTATTGCATACGCGTTTCACAAAAGTAAAAAAGAACATTATATTGAGACACAAGAAAAGCGAATCGATTTGTATTTTGAGCATAACCTGAATCACTATAAGTCTATGAAAATAACAAAGTTTCAAAAAAGCCCTGTGAATGCTTACTTTATTAAAGGATATATAAATAATGATAAACAATATAAATTTCAGGCATATATAAATACAGGAGATGAAGGAAATCAGTTTAATAGTAGCATAGGATATAAGGAAGAAAAAATAGGGCGATTATTGAAAGAGAAAGATGCTAAAGACCGATTAACAGTGGATGAAATAATTGAAAAAGAACACTTGGACAAAAATGAATATGAAGCCAAGCCACCGTTGTTCTTCTTTTCGGGATCGTTGGATTAGATTCGGTTGTATGGTGTAATAAAAATTATTATTATCCTCACAATCATTAAAGGACATGAGTATTTTAAATAATCATTACAGAACAAACAATGTTTTTTATGATGATGGCAAATATAATAAGAAAATAATTAAGAACGAAATGTCAAATATTAGGCGTAATTTTAGATTTATCTATATATTTATGCTACCGCTCAAACTGTTATTAAAAATTAAAAACAATATTTTATATTGAACTTGTGACGTGAATTTCTAAATCACAACCAACAATTCAAAAGGAAGCTAGTAAATAATTTTGAAAATCTTAAAGATTATAGAAGAATCATACTGACTAAAAAGATTTTAAAAGTGATTAAGTATTAAAAACACGACAATCTTAAATAGTTAAAATACACATTTGTGAAGCGCTATTGACACTAGATGCATATTTTAGAAATTTGAAAAATATATTGATTGAAATGTATTTAATTATTGGTGATAAATTATTATTATGATATATTGTGTTTAGGGATGTTGATAGGGAATAACTTTACAAGAGGGGTTTTTACTATGGATAAGTATTCAAAAAAATTATCTTTATTATTAGCTGCTGGTGTATTATTTGTTAGTCCAATTTCATTATCTTATAATTCAGATGTAGCTCATGCTGAAGATAAGTTAGACCATTCTCAAGCAAAGGTAATATATTTGAGTAACCAAAATTTATTTGATGAACTTGAGAAAAAAGGTTATAAACTGGAAGATATATTTACAAAAGAAGAAATAAAAAAATATAAAGCTGAAGACCAATTGAGAGCGGGTAAAACTCAATATGTAGAAACAGGTAAAGATACTGCAACATTATATCTTTCTTCTGCATATACAAAAACAATAGCTGCTTTAGGTGCGGGGGCTATTAGCGTTATTTCTGCACTAACAGGAGGTTTAGTTGGCGCAGGTGTTGGTGGTTTCCTTGGATCTATAGCTGCATCGAATATTGATACTAGTAAGGGAATATATATAAAATTAAAAACTAAAAAGAATGCAGCCGGGGAATACGTTCTGACAGGAGAAAAATGGGGATATCAGTAAGGGTGATTTTATGGATAGATTAAAATATTCACTTAAAGTTGGAATTTTAGCATTATTATTATTTTGTACTTTAAATTATTTAGTTCCAATGCAAAGCAATGCTTTTTCAATAATTATATATTCGGCAATTTTTGCTGTGTTACTTATGCTTTTAGTTTATATATTTTTAGGAATTTTAAAGAAATGACATGAAACAAATTAACATTGGCTATGAAGAAATCTATGGGGATAGAATTTTTCATAGCCATTTTTTAAAAGGCAAGAAGTAAAAAATTGGAAAACCGTCAATCAAATAATTGAAAAAGAACACTTGGACAAAAATGAATATGAAGCCAAGCCACCGTTGTTCTTCTTTTCGGGATCGTTGGATTAGATTCGGTTGTACAGTATAATGAAAAATATTATAATAAATTTATAAAAAAGGTATTTTATTTTGAAATCATGTCCCTTCGTTACATATAGTAGTGGAGGGGTTTTATTTTAATAATGTTTACACCTATAGTTTTAAATTTATTAAATAATGTAGGTTCGATTTTTAAGTTAGGTAGGGGAATCAATTGAAAGTTATTGAGAAAGTTCATTATGAAGATATTTTAGAACCAGAAATAGTTCAATTAATTCAGTCATTAGTTAAGGACAAAATGGATCAACTTTTTATTACTTCTGAACATTTTGCTATTGACATAGACAAGGTATTATTTCAACTTAATTTAAAAGTTAAATATATTAAAATGGAGAGTAATACTTCGGGTTATTTAAGTGGAAGAACGATTTATATCAATAATAATCTCTCGATTAATAATACAAGATTTTCAATAGCTCGTGAACTCGGCCGTTATTTATACAAAATTAAAGATAACAACGATAATAGTCTAAAGAATTTACATGAAATGATTTATGAAAGCGACGTAAATCAGTTTTCAGTCGACTTACTTATGCCTGAAAAGCAAATAGAGGCATTAGTCTATAATTTTTATGAAGTCAATAATATCAATCTAAATTCTGGTTTATCTGAAAAAGAACGAAACAAACTATTGAACCTTATATCAACTAAGTTGGAAGTTTCGAAAGTAGCTGCTGGATTAAGGCTGTATAATTTAGGAATACATATTTGATAAATATTGTGAAAATCTAGTCGATTTTTTAAAACCAAAAGAAAACTAATATAATTCAAGACCAGGCAAACTCATTTATAAACATTGTCCGTTTATAGATTGGTATGCGTGGTCTATTTTTATAAAATATATTTAATTACAGTTTTAAACATCTATAACAAAATCTCAACAGCAAAAAATAAATCTACATTAATCATTTATCTAGACTCAAGGAAATCATATATTTCTATTCCTTTTAACATATCGTCAATTTTAATGAGTAGTTTCTCTACTAATATTCCAGGCAAATAGGCACGTGCTTTGGTAGCTTGCATCCATGCTGGTTTTGGATTATATTCGCCAATGTACCAATCAATGACTGTTGGTTTGATCATTTGACATAATCCAGCTACGCCAAATTGGCCATGGGATTCTTTTGTAATAATTGCATGTAAAATTAAATGCTCGATTAAATCGCAGTAAACTAAGTTTTCTTTCTTTTGATAGTTGTATGAGTACTTAAATTCGGAAATGAATCTTAGGTCAGATAAGTTTTGGAATTTGTCTTCACTTATGTGATGACAGTATAATCCTTCGCTAGCTTTAGAGTATTTTCCTTTTGAAATACTTTTGATTTCTCCATTTAAAAATCACGTGTATGATTTTTCCTTATAATAATCATCGGTTACAGCGCCATATTTATTTAAAAGGTATGCTACAGCTTGCGAGTAAGTAGCGTCTAATAATTGACTATATTCATTATATTTAGCTGTATATTCGTTTTTCTCCACTTCAATATACCTCTTTTCAAACTTTATGATATGAAATGCTTGTAATTTACAAAGAATAAAATCAGTACTCACGTAGTTACATTCGACTTTTATATGTCTATTACTCTTGTATAATACGCCAATTGATTAATATTTTGTCATTGAATTCCACATTTTTGTATTGATTTAATAGTTCTTCAGTTCTTTGTAAACAGACTGTAACTGTATCTTCAATTGATAAATTAAATGCTGCAAAGTCTTCTAACTCTGTCCCTTTGTGAATTAAATTGATAATGTCTGGTTTCACACCTAGGGAAGAGAGTGTTTCCATCATATAAGGTGTAAAGAGCGTATGCTCTGCATTGTCGATTGAAATAATACCGAGTTTAAGTTGATTAAAAAGACCATGCATAGTCATTAAGGTGTATTTTTCAAGTTGTTGTATATTTTCAAATGTTATCATAGTGTTTCTCCTAAAAATTACAATTAATCAAAGTATGTCCTTATTTAACTTTAGTTTCTTCAGAATTATTTGTACCGTTATCGTGTTTTTCTTCTTTATTAACAGCATTTTTATCACTTTTATCATCGACTTTTTGATCTGGTATGTCATTTTGAATGGCTTTGTTATTATCATTGTCATGATATTGAATGTCTTCTGACTCATTATCCATTTCAGCTTGATCACTCATACCTGGGTTGTATTTAGGGCTTCTCTTTTTAAATGCTTCAAATTCTTCTTTATCTTTTTCTGACATATCATCAAAAGTATTAATAATCTTACCATTGTGTCGATTAACAATAGCGCAACGTTTTAAAGGTGTACCAACTGCATCGCGGACTAAATGTTCAACATAATATTCATGTTCATTACTTCGTTCAAGATTTGTTTTAAAATTTAATGTTTGATATTCATTAACACCTCTTGCTTTGTAATCGTTTCGAACGATATCTTCGGCTTCTTGTGGTGTCATTTGCTTTTCTCTATTTGACTGTGTAGTGTTGTCAGTTTGTTGCGTCTTTTTATTAGTATCATTTGATTTACTACTATTTTCTTTATGTTGATTAGCACCACAGGCAGTTAATAGTGACAATGATAATGCGATGGCAACGATAGCTTTGAATTTCATTTTTTTATCTCCTTGATTGGATTATGTATAATTAATTTTTCCGTAAAAGAAGGGTAGCCGAGCTACCCTGAAATTTTATTCTGTTGAAGCATCATACATGTTATCTTCATTGTGAATATTTTGACTAGGTGGTGCTTCACTAGTAGTAGGTTTGCTCTGGGGCATGGGCTCTACAGGAGCAGTTTCCTCATTAGATTCACTTTTTTCTACACTATCTTTATCACTTTTAGACGCATTCTGCTTATCCTCATCTTTACTAGACTTTTCGCTATCTTCAGAATCAGTATCCGCACTAGAAGTTGTAGCAGGTGTAGTAGCCGAAGCTTCATAATTTACATTATCGCTATTTGAACTCGCAACAGCTACTTCTGTATCTTGCTTGTCTTTTTTAGATTTTGATGTTTTTTTAGCATCGGATAAATCAAATGTAATTTTCTTAACGCTAAATAAACTAGAAATAACTTCTAATTTTTTATCTTTTGCGTTGGCTATGTTTTCTGACACATCGAAAACAATTTTACCTTGTGCAGTGCTATCAGGATTTATACGCTGTAAGAAAAATGAATTTTCTATACTACCATTGTCACTTTGATTAGCAGACATTGAACCTGTATTATCTGCTTCAAATGTTTTATCACCGGATTTTAACTTAAACATTGAACTATCAATTGTTAACGTTTCTTTACCTTTGTTTTTAATTGTCACATCAGCAACGACAAATGTACCTTTAGCGTTTGTTGGTGCAAGAGACGGTCCTACAGATTTCATAGTTTCCACTGAATTTACAGTGATTTCAAGGTCGCCATTTTTAACAGTTTCACCGATTTTATGGGTTTTGTTCGTTTCTTTAGAACTATTTCCGCCAAGGTTACCTGTAATACCAGCTGTACAAGCTGAAATACCGATGATAATTAAAATAAATAATACTAGACAACCACCACAGCCCCAGAACCATCCTTTTTTAGATTTCTTTTGTCCGTATTGCTGGTTCTGTTGGTTTTGTTGATTTTGGAAAGCTTGGAATTGTTCCCATTGTCTTCGCTCTTCTTCGCTTTTGAATTGATTGCTCATGCCTAAAAAATCTCCCTCATTATTTACTATGTGATTAGTGCATAAAGCTAAATACAATTTGAATTCAATTCGCTTGTTGTTTAATATTTATCAGGTTCACATGCACGTTTATCTTTATCTCTATCTAAATGTGGTCGATATGCTGGATGATCGGCAGTGACACCATTCGGATATACTTGTCTAAGTTGCTTACAATTAGCAAATGATTGTTGCGTGTTTGTTTCAGTTGATGGTGAGGTCTTAGGTTGCGTGGATTGATGCTGGTTACTTGATTGTTGCTTTTCTTTTAAAT
Source organism: Staphylococcus sp. HMSC36A10 (assembly GCF_001838845.1). Classification (NCBI taxonomy): domain Bacteria; kingdom Bacillati; phylum Bacillota; class Bacilli; order Caryophanales; family Staphylococcaceae; genus Staphylococcus; species Staphylococcus sp. HMSC36A10. The sequence goes on along the minus strand of NZ_KV839109.1, from coordinate 10,948 downwards.
CATCTTTCAAGTCGTCTTGTGATTTATCTTCTGCAACGTTTGGTGTGTTAATATCATCGTCTGATTGATCTTTTGTTGTTATTTCATCAATTTCATGTTGATTATTTTCAGTATTTTCATTTGCGGGTACTTCTTCGGTTGATTGTAAATCCTCATCTGTTGCTGTTTCTGATTTTTCCTCAGGCTTATCTTCATTTTTATTTTCATCTTTTTGAGTTAATTGCGTTTTTGATGATTGATTACTAGTGGAATTGTCATTATTACTAAACATCATTGAACAGGCTGATAATAAGATTATTAATAAAATAAAAGAAATAAGGCAACCGCCGCATCCTTTTAACATGCCGCGTCTTTCAGAATTTTTAACAGATTGGTTTTGATTCTTGTTGTTCTCTGTATTCAAAGGTAAATCTCCTCTATATTTATATGTTATTTTCATGATTTACTACATAAAACCTGGATGCATTTAAGAGGGAGTTATTAAGTGTAAAACGCTTTCACTATATCACATAATCATATTTTACCAAATTAGTAGTGGAAATACTTTAATTTTTTCCAAAACTTTAAAAATATTTTTGGGTTGTAGAAGTGTTAATTTAATAATTGTAAAGTTGTATTGCAACTCAAAATGACACGAACATGACAACATAATTTAACAAAATAATAATTTCTATTTGATATAATATATTGTATTTATTTTTAGAGGTGTTGCTTTTGAAAAAGTTTTTAAGATTCAAGGGGATGAAAATATGTTTAATGCTATATCTACTGATTTTTTTAAGTAGTTGTGGCACAAATAATAAAATAGTAGACCAACGATTTGAAATACAACAACATAATGAAACAATAGGTAGTATTTACTTTTCAGCAGACTATGCACATATAAGAGGTATAGAAAAAGGCACTGTAAAATATTTCGTAGACAAAGTAGGCAGCAAACGTTACTTATTTATTGAATATATTCCGGATAATGTATTGAATTGCAAGCCGGACTTTTGGAAAACGTTAAAATATAAAAAGGACAAGGTAACATATTATGTATATCTCATTGAAAATTTAGATGATGAAGTATTCCATTTAAGTGCATTACAAGACATGAATCGTATACCAATTGACATTGCAGATGATGTGGCAACAATGGGTAAATCACCACATCAAAATGACAGAATGACACTAAAATTAAATAAAAATAACTGATAATAGTAGACGAATGATATAACGATATGTATTGAGCATTATAACAATCATATCAATGCATCAATTCGTCTACTTTTTTATATTTTTAAACATAACCACTGCTAGAATGTCATAAAATCGTTATAATTATAATGTAAATGATTTTGGAGGAATAGCGCATGGACTTTTGGTTATATAAACAAGCACAACAAAATGGACATCATATTGCGATAACAGACGGTCAAGAATCTTATACTTATCAAAATTTATACTGTGAAGCGAGTCTATTGGCTAAAAGACTCAAGGCTTATCAACAATCTCGTGTCGGGCTATACATAGATAATTCGATTCAATCGATCATTTTAATACATGCATGTTGGTTGGCAAATATTGAAATTGCGATGATTAATACAAGGTTGACACCTAATGAGATGACGAATCAGATGAGGTCAATCGATGTACAATTGATTTTTTGTACCTTGCCACTGGAATTGCGAGGGTTTCAAATTGTATCGTTGGATGATATTGAATTCGCTGGAACTGATATTACAATGAACGGTTTGTTGGACAACACAATGGATATCCAATATGATACATCGAATGAAACTGTGGTGTCGAAAGAGTCGCCGTCCAACATATTAAATACATCATTTAATTTAGATGACATTGCATCGATTATGTTTACATCAGGAACAACGGGCCCTCAAAAAGCGGTGCCACAAACGTTTCGTAATCATTATGCCAGTGCAATCGGATGTAAAGAGAGCTTGGGATTTGATCGTGACACTAATTGGCTATCTGTCTTGCCGATTTATCATATTTCGGGTCTCAGTGTACTTTTAAGAGCTGTTATTGAAGGGTTTACTGTGCGCATTGTTGATAAATTCAATGCCGAACAAATTTTAACGATGATAAAAAATGAACGCATCACACACATTTCGCTTGTGCCACAAACTTTAAATTGGCTTATGCAACAAGGTTTACATGAACCTTATGATTTACAAAAGATATTACTCGGCGGTGCTAAATTATCTGCCACTATGATAGAGACGGCATTACAATATAACCTGCCAATTTATAATTCATTTGGTATGACTGAGACATGTTCACAATTTTTAACAGCAACACCGGAAATGTTGCATGCACGTCCTGACACTGTAGGGATGCCAAGTGCCAATGTTGACGTAAAAATTAAAAATCCTAATAAAGAAGGTCATGGAGAATTAATGATTAAAGGTGCCAATGTGATGAATGGATATTTGTATCCAACAGATTTAACGGGTACGTTTGAAAATGGTTATTTTAATACGGGTGACATTGCTGAAATAGATTATGAAGGTTATGTCATGATTTATGACCGACGTAAAGATTTAATTATTAGTGGCGGTGAAAATATTTATCCATATCAAATTGAAACGGTAGCGAAGCAATTTCCAGGTATCATTGACGCAGTATGTGTAGGGCATCCTGATGATACTTGGGGCCAAGTGCCTAAATTATATTTTGTCAGTGAAAGTGACATTTCAAAGGCACAATTGATTGCATATTTATCACAACATTTAGCGAAATATAAAGTACCGAAACACTTTGAAAAGGTTGATACTTTACCATATACATCAACAGGTAAATTACAAAGAAATAAGTTGTATAGAGGATGATTTGATGAAGTTGACAGCTTTGCATTTTTATAAATATAGTGAGCCATTTAAGTCACAAATTGTAACACCGAAAGTCACTTTAACGCATCGTGATTGTTTGTTTATCGAATTGATTGATGATAAAGGGAATAGATATTTCGGGGAATGTAACGCTTTTCAAACAGATTGGTATGATCATGAAACAATTGCTTCAGTGAAACATGTAATTGAGCAATGGTTCGAAGATAATAGAAATAAATCATTTGAAACGTATGAAGCAGCACTAAAATTAGTAGATTCATTGGAAAATACGCCTGCTGCAAGGGCAACTATTGTCATGGCATTGTATCAAATGTTTCATGTACTGCCTTCATTTTCAGTAGCATATGGAGCGACAGCGAGCGGCTTATCAAATAAACAACTAGAGTCATTGAAAGCAACAAAGCCGACCAGAATTAAATTAAAATGGACGCCTCAAATCATGCATCAAATTAGAGTGTTACGGGTATTAGACTTTCACTTTCAATTGGTTATAGATGCAAATGAGTCCTTGGATTGTCAAGATTTCACACAGTTACAGTTATTAGCGCGTGAACAGGTTCTTTATATCGAAGAGCCATTTAAAGATATCTCCATGCTTGATGACGTAGTGGATGGAACAATACCTCCAATTGCTCTAGATGAAAAGGCGACATCATTGTCGGACATAATTAATTTGATAGAATTATACAATGTGAAAGTTGCTGTATTAAAACCATTTCGTCTAGGTGGCATTGATAAAGTGCAAACGGCAATTGATACTTTGAAAAGTCATGGTGTAAAAGTTGTTATTGGCGGCATGTACGAATATGGTTTAAGCCGTTATTTTACAGCGATGCTTGCTCGTAAAGGTGATTATCCAGGAGATGTTACACCAGCAGGTTATTATTTTGAACAAGATGTGGTGGCGCATTCAGGCATATTAAAAGAGGGGCGACTCGAATTTCGCCCCCCTTTAGTGGATATAACTCAATTACAACCATATTAATGGTTATGTTTATGTGAATGCTTGCTTGCTGACTTGTCTTTTTTTAACGGAACAGGGTCAAAGCCGCCTTTATGAAGCGGATGACATTTTAAAATACGACGGATACCTAAATAAAGGCCTTTGAAAGCACCGTGGTATTGAATCGCTTCTCTAGTGTACTCTGAACATGTTGGATAAAAACGACAAGTTGGTGGAGTGAGTGGCGAAATGAAACGTTGATAAAAATGAATCATCGCCAAGAATATCTTTTTCATAATTAATGCCTCCAACGATAGTAATTAACTATTATATTAACATACAATGTAGGGATGTGATGCGCGTGAAGTTTAGGGATAAAGATAATCGTCAAGTTAATTTGACATTTAAAAAGGATAATGAGCTAGCAGATGGCAATCATGTGCTAGCTATTCCAACGTTTAAAAATCAATTGCTTTTTACCAAACATAATTTACGGGGTATTGAATTTCCTGGTGGTAAAAGGGAACGCGGGGAAAGTAGTGCTGAAGCAGTTACCCGTGAATTATATGAAGAAACAGGCGCCAAAGTTAAAAATATTCATTACATAGCACAATATACCATTGAAACACATGATCAAACTGATTTTGTAAAAGATGTATATTTTATCGAAGTTGAATCATTGGTAAGCAAGAACGATTATTTAGAAACAGCAGGGCCAGTGTTGTTTAACTGTATCAATGATATTGAACTCGCACAACGGAGTTTCTTACTGCAAGATAGTACCATTTTAAAATGCGTAGAGAGGGTGCAATCACTTGGATTTTATCAAACGTAAACGAATGCCAATTGAATCTTTTACGCATCAATTCGAAGAAATTACATATTTGTCAGATGACTTACAAGTAAAAGCTTTAATGATGACACCACATCATGAAGTAAATCGCATTGTAGTATATTTGCGAGGTGGCAAAGGTCAAGTAGGACGTGTGCGCGCAGGTAGATTAATGCAATTTTCAGATAGTCAAACTTTAGTGATTGGGCCATACTACCGAGGTAACAATGGGAGTGAAGGTAAAGACGAATTATATCGTGGCGATTTAAATGATGTGACGCAACTATTAAGATTGCTACATGATAAATATCCGCAAGCTTTTATTCATATGATTGGTTTTTCAAGAGGTGGTTTACAAGGATTGTTGACATTTCAAGACTTACCAGTAACAAGTTATACAATCTGGGGTGGTGTCTCAGATATTGATTTAATGTATGAAGAACGTGTCGATTTAAGAGGTATGCTACGAAGAATGATTGGTCATCCGAAAAAAGATCGAGCGGCATATGAGGCACGCCAAGCGATTCCAAACATTAATGAAAACAGTCCGCCAATATTAATTGTACATGGAGGGAAAGACCAGCAAGTTGGTATTCATCATGCGTATTATTTAGCGGACCAACTAGAGTTAAAAGGTGCCACGCATGAAACATTTTATCAAATGGCAGAAGGACATGTGCCAAGACCACCAGCGATGGTTGAAACATTGACTTATATTAAAGAGTTTATGAACCAAGTTGAGTTGCATAGCTAGTATGAAACGTGGTGTGCGCATGGGAACTATCAAGCTTTGAAGATGTGGTACTACATGCGTTGAATTAGGGATCGGTACTTTATATGAAGACGTGCTGCTTCCATTAAATGAGTGATGCGAGTTTGGCATGAAGGTCACCTTAAATGTGCATAGTTGTAATAAAATTGCCTATAAATTTTTAGCACATAAAATAAGAGGAGCCAACCATTGTTAGACTATAACAACGGTTGGCTCTTTAATTAGTATTCAAATTTATTTGTTGAAGCTACCTTTTTCAGCAATATGTTCAACTTTTTCACCAAATTTTTCGAAGTTCTTTTCAAAACGTTGAATTAAATCTTCTGCTTGTGCTTTATATTTCTCTTTGTCGCTCCAAGCATTAATTGGATTTAAAATTGTTTTCGGTACATCTTCAATTTCTACAGGAATGCTTAAACCAAACGTACTATCTTTTGTATATTCTGCATTTTTCAATTTGCCAGAAATCGCTTGGTTTACCATTTGACGTGTGTAATGTAAGCTGATTCTACGTCCTACACCATATTTTCCGCCAGTCCATCCAGTATTAACAAGATAAACATCAACATCATGTAAATCGATAAGTTCACCTAATAAATCAGCGTAAACAGTAGGGTGTAACGGGAAGAACGGTGCTCCGAAACATGTTGAGAATGATGGTTCAGGTTCTGTCACACCACGCTCTGTACCAGCTAATTTAGAAGTGAAACCACTCAAGAAATGATACATTGCTTGGTCTTTATTTAACTTTGAAATCGGTGGAATAACACCAAATGCATCCGCAGTTAAGAAAATAATTGTATTTGGATGTGCTGCTTTTGATGGTACTACAATATTGTCAATGTGATTAATTGGATAAGCGGCACGAGTGTTTTCTGTATAACGATTGTCTTCAAAGTCCACTGAACCATCTTCTGCAACTACAGTGTTCTCTAAAATTGCACCATATTTGATTGCGTCAAAAATCTGTGGTTCTTTTTCTTTGGAAAGATTAATTGCTTTTGCATAGCAGCCACCTTCGATATTAAAGACCCCGTTTTTATTCCATCCGTGTTCATCATCACCGATTAGTTTACGGTGTGGGTCAGCCGATAAGGTTGTTTTACCAGTGCCAGATAGACCAAAGAATAATGCAACATCGCCTTTTTCACCAACGTTTGCTGAGCAATGCATGCTCATAATATCTTGCATCGGTAAGAGATAATTCATTACAGAGAAGATACCTTTTTTCATTTCACCAGCGTATTCAGTACCGCCGATTAAAATGACTTTGTGTTTAAATGAAATAATGACAAAGGTTTCAGATTTAGTACCATCAACTTCTGGATCTGCTTTAAAATGTGGTGCAGAAACGATAGTGAAGTTAGGTTTAATCTTTGTAGCTTCTTCTTTTGATTCAGGTCTAATAAACATATTTTTAGCAAATAAATTATGCCATGCTAATTCATTGATGACTGTAAGTTTTAACATTGTATCTTTATCGCTACCAGCGTAGCCTTTAAATACGTATAGTTCATCTTTTTTATCTAAATAGTCTAGTACTTTATGGTATAACTTCAAGAAAGTTTCTTCATCGATAGGTTGATTAATTTCTCCCCAATCAATGTTATCTCTATATGAAGGTTCAGAGACAAAAAATTTGTCTTTAGGCGAACGACCAGTATATTTTCCAGTACTTGCATTAACAGCACCAAGTTCTGTTAATACCCCTTCGTTATTGTCTAAGATTTTATTATAAAGTTGTGTCGTCGAAAGTTGAAAATGTGACGTTTGTTTTTTCAGTAATTTGTCAATTTTAGTTGTTTCAGTGTATGTGTCTACTGACATCCTAAATCCCTCCAAAGCGATAATTTAAATGTAAGCCTTTACATTTAATTAGTATAACACATTAACATAATTAATCTACAATATTTTACTGTAAATTTATTTGTGAAAAATTGACATTAATTCATTAATTAGGTACTATTATTTTTAACGGATTCTCTTATCCTGAGTGGTGGAGGGACATGGACCCAATGAAACCCAGCAACCTCTTTTTTTATAAAAGAAAGGTGCCAAACCGTTTGCAGACAAATAGGTCTGAACGATAAGAGCGAATGGACGTATTAGGCCTTCTCTCTATATTAATAGTTAGAAGGTCTTTTTTATTTAGCTCACAGAGAGAGAATTTTCGTAATATAAATTTAAAGGAGCAAACTATGTTAAATAACAAACGATTATTTACTTCAGAGTCTGTTACAGAAGGACACCCAGATAAAATCGCTGACCAAGTGTCAGATGCAATATTAGATGCTATTTTAAAAGACGACCCAAATGCACGTGTAGCTTGTGAAACAACTGTTACAACAGGTATGGCATTGATCGCCGGCGAAATTTCTACAACAACATATGTTGATATTCCGAAAGTTGTTAGAGAAACAATTAAAGAAATTGGATACACAAGAGCAAAATATGGTTATGATTATGAAACAATGGCAATTTTAACTGCGATTGATGAACAATCACCTGACATTGCACAAGGCGTGGATAAAGCATTAGAGTATCGTGATAAAGATAGCGAAGAAGAAATTGAAGCAACAGGTGCAGGTGACCAAGGTTTAATGTTTGGTTACGCAACGAATGAAACAGAGACGTATATGCCTCTAGCAATTTATTTATCACATCAATTGGCAAAACGTTTATCAGATGTGCGTAAAGATGGTACGTTAAATTATTTACGACCAGACGGTAAAGTTCAGGTCACTGTTGAATATGATGAAAATGATAACCCAGTACGTATTGATACGATTGTCGTATCAACACAACATGCTGAGGATGTGACACTTGAACAAATTCAAGAAGACATTAAAGCACATGTCATTTATCCAACTGTTCCAGAAAACTTGATTAATGAACAAACTAAATTCTACATCAATCCTACAGGACGCTTTGTAATCGGTGGACCTCAAGGTGATGCAGGATTAACAGGACGTAAAATCATTGTTGATACGTACGGTGGCTATGCACGTCATGGTGGCGGATGCTTCAGTGGTAAGGATCCTACAAAAGTAGACCGTTCAGCTGCATACGCTGCACGTTATGTGGCTAAAAATATTGTTGCAGCAGGTTTAGCAGATCAATGTGAAGTACAATTGGCATATGCGATTGGTGTTGCAGAACCAGTGTCAATTGCAATTGATACATTTGGAACAGGTAAAGTTTCTGAAGGGCAACTTGTCGAAGCAGTTAGAAAACACTTTGACCTAAGACCTGCAGGTATTATTAAAATGCTTGATTTGAAACAACCGATTTACAAACAAACTGCTGCTTATGGTCATTTTGGACGTACAGATGTATTATTCCCATGGGAAAAATTAGACAAAGTGGAAGAATTAAAAGACGCAGTAAAATAATAAGATGAATTGAATATAGCTAAATAAAAGATTTTCGGTATATAAATGATAATATGTATCGAAAATCTTTAGCTTTTCTATTATAATTAAAGTTATTCATATATTAAAAAGGAGCGTTGTTGTGATGGATTTATCTTCACCGGTAGTCATTGGACTCATTATTGCAGTAGTCGTTGCATTAATCTTTTTTGTCCTTTTCTTAGTTGCCTTAGGTAGTAAGAAAAAAGTTAAGCGACAAACAGAAGAAAAGTATGAACAACAAGAACAAAACATTAAAAAGTCTCATGAAGAAGCTTTAGAGAAAGAACGTATTCAAAATAAAAAGACAATTACAAAACAACAAGAAGATTATAATCACATGGTTAGTACAAAAGATCGTGAGATTGACGCGTTAAAATTGTTCTCGAAAAATCATAGTGAATATGTAACGGACATGAGATTAATTGGTATTCGTGAAAGATTAGTTAAAGAAAAACGAATTCGACCAGAAGATATGCACATTATGGCAAATATCTTTTTACCAAAGGATGGCTTTAATAATATTGAACGAATTAGTCATTTAGTATTAACAAGAACTGGTCTTTATATTATTGATTCTCAATTGTTAAAAGGTCATGTTTATAATGGTATTAGTGGCGGTCAATTTAAAGATTTACCACCAATGGAACAAGTATTTGATACATTGGATTTAGATAAATCTAGACCGCAAACTATTGTGATGGATCAAAATGATGACAAACGTTCATTATCATTTGTAAATTATTCAGATCAAATTGAGGCGATTAAACAATTGGCTGAAGACTTACAAAAAGAATTAGGTGCCAAATATACGCCAACTTCAATTTTATACTTTAATCCTAAAAATGAAGGCGATGTAACGATTTCAAATTATAATCAAAATAGTGCTGTCAAAGTGCTTGTCGGTGCTGAACAATTAGACGAGTTCTTTAACAAATTTGTATTCCATGGTCGTATTCAATACAACGTGGAAGACTTACAACAAATGATGGATAAAATTGAATCATTCAATTAAATGTTAGGCTGAAGTGATGACTATATGTTGTTACTTCGGCTTTTTTAGTTTGTCATAAATTAAACAGAATTACTTTTACAATTTGATTAATATTTGAGAGATATTACTAGAATTTTAGTGGTTGATTGCTCTAAGTGTTTTTTATCATGTATTCAACTCAGATTTGTTATGATAACAGGGTATAATACATCAAAAAGGTGAGGCGATATTTATGGAGGTTAAAACATTTTATAATGGAAACACGATGCCACAAATTGGTTTAGGGACATTTCGTGTGGAAAATGATGAAAATTGCATGGAAAGTGTTAAGTATGCCATTGAACAAGGATATCGTAGTATTGATACCGCAAAAGTTTATGGGAATGAAGAACAAGTAGGTGCTGGCATTCGTGCCGGATTGGAGTCAACTGGTATTGCTAGAGAAGACTTATTTATTACTTCAAAATTATATTTTGAGGATTTCGGTCGTGAAAATGTAGCAGCTGCTTACGAAGCTAGTTTATCTAGATTAGGTTTAAAATCCTTAGATTTGTATCTAGTACATTGGCCAGGTACGAACGAAGCCGTAATGGTTGATACATGGAAAGGTATGGAAGATTTATATAAAAATAATAAAGTTAAAAATATAGGTGTCAGCAATTTTGAACCTGAACATTTGGAAGCTTTGTTGGCACAAGTGTCAATTAAACCTGTAATTAATCAGGTTGAATATCATCCATATTTAACGCAACATAAATTGAAATTATATTTGGCAGCACAACATATCGTGATGGAATCTTGGTCACCATTGATGAATGCACAAATTTTAAATGATGAGACAATTAAAGACATTGCTCAAGAATTAGGAAAGTCACCTGCCCAAGTTGTTTTAAGATGGAATGTGCAGCATGGTGTGGTTATAATCCCTAAATCGGTAACACCAAACAGAATCTCTGAAAACTTCCAAATATTTGATTTCGAATTATCAGATGAACAAATGACGCGAATTGATGGTTTAAATCAAGATAAGAGAATTGGACCTGATCCAAAAACTTTTGAAGGATAGATTAAAATCACTCAACTGATGAAAAGGTTAGATGAATTGTCAGGGCTTGGGACATTAAGTTCTTAGGCAATGTAAA
>NZ_KV839108.1:0-770 GCF_001838845.1 Staphylococcus sp. HMSC36A10 | reverse complement strand
TCCATTCCAAATTTAACTCTTTCATGATCGTTGCCGAATTCGTTTATTAAATCTTTTTCAACGCTCTTGCAATACCTATCCCATGCACTTGCTTTCTTCTCCAGCTCTTTGTTGCGCTCTCTTAACTTAGCTATATCTCCAATAAGCTCATCACGTTGCTTCAAAAACTTGCTTGCTTCATCAAACCAGTATTCACTTTGCTTTTCGTAATATTCTTTTGAACCGTGTTCCATTATTTAATCAACTCCCCATCTTTCCAGATTAACGTCATAGTTAGGTCGTCGTTTAAGATATAGAACGCTTTGATAGGGAAACATCTGTCGTCATTTAAACTTTCGTTTATACTAGTATTCCTATTTGATGTAGGACTATATTCTCCTTCTGAGACCTCGAATACTTCAAACAACCTATCAAACTTAGTCTCTTCTGTGATTTCCTCTTCCACTTCGACTTCGAAAGGAGCATCAAGTGGCACACAGACTGATGTCGTACACTCATTTGTGTCCTTTTGAAAACGAACGATGCCATCGCCGTTACCTGTTGTAAAAAAATTTTTGCCCTTTGATAACTCCGGATTACTTCTAGCCCATTTAATTAATTCATCTAATCTCATTTCTTTTTTAACTTTGATTTTCATCATTTCCATCTCCTTAAAATAAAGTTAGTTGCTTCTGTTCCTCGTATTCCAAACCATGTTGCTTTATATATGTTTCAAGCTCTTCCGCTGTATCAAATGTCTTTTTCACGCCTTGCCAACCTGGTACGATATG
>NZ_KV839107.1:0-242 GCF_001838845.1 Staphylococcus sp. HMSC36A10 | reverse complement strand
AGAGCCATTAGCTCAGTTGGTAGAGCATCTGACTTTTAATCAGAGGGTCAGAGGTTCGAATCCTCTATGGCTCACCATTTGCGGGTGTGGCGGAATTGGCAGACGCACTAGACTTAGGATCTAGCGCCTTACGGCGTGGGGGTTCGACTCCCTTCACCCGCATATGCAGAAGTAGTTCAGCGGTAGAATACAACCTTGCCAAGGTTGGGGTCGCGGGTTCGAATCCCGTCTTCTGCTCCATT
>NZ_KV839106.1:41380-44062 GCF_001838845.1 Staphylococcus sp. HMSC36A10 | reverse complement strand
TATAAAGTTGAAATGAAAAATAATAAAATTATCTTATTAGACAAGGTAGAAGATCCAAAACTAAAAAAGAGAATAGAAAACTTTAAATTTTTCGGACAATATGCAAATTTTAAGGATTTGGAAAATTACAACAATGGCGACGTGTCAATAAATTGGAATGTTCCAAGTTATGACGTGGAATATAAAATGAGCAATAAAGATGAAAATGTTAAACAATTAAGAAGTCGTTATAACATTCCTACTGATAAAGCTCCAATGTTAAAAATGCATATTGACGGGGACTTAAAAGGTAGTTCTGTTGGATATAAAAGGTTAGAAATAGATTTTTCAAAAGAAGATAGGGATATTTCAGTCATTGATTATTTAAGTTATAAGCCAGCGAAAAAATAGTACTGATAATTAAATATTAGGGTGTGAAGGAATGGAATATCTAAAAAGGCTTGCATTGTTCATAAGTGTTATTATTTTGACCATTTTTATAATGGGTTGTGATAGTCAAAGCGATACTGCAGAAAATCCAAAAGAAGGTTCAAAAGAAGCACAAATTAAAAAGAGTTTTGCGAAAACGTTAGATATGTATCCAATTAAGAATCTCGAGGATTTATATGACAAAGAAGGATATCGTGATGGCGAATTTAAAAAAGGTGATAAAGGGACGTGGACAATATCAACAGATTTTGCTAAAAGCAACAAACCAGGTGAAATGGATAGTGAAGGTATGGTGCTACATTTGAATAGAAATATGAGGACGGCAACTGGGCATTATACTATAAGAACAACTTATGATGAATTGGGTAAGATGACACGCGAAAAAAATTATCGTGTTGAACTTAAAAATAATAAGATAGTAGTTTTAGATAAAGTAGAAGATGTAAACCTTAAACATAAAATTGAAAATTTTAAATTTTTTAGTCAGTATGCAGATTTTAAAGATTTGAAAAATTATAAAAATGGAAGAATATCTATCAATGAAAATGTTCCGTATTATGAAGCAGAGTACAAAAGGAATAATAGTGATGGAAATGTAAAAAAACTTAGAGAAAAGTACCCAATTACAACCAAGCAGTCTCCAATATTAAAACTGCATATAGACGGAGATATTAAAGGTAGCTCAGTTGGATATAAGCAGATAGAGTACATGTTTTCTAAGGAGAAAGAGGATGAGACTTTTATGAGTGATTTTTTGAACTTCGGACCATCACATAGTAATTAGTAAATAAAACCAGGGGCATAAACTAATTTAAAACAAGAGAGAAGTGAAAAGATGGGATATTTTAAAAGAGTTTTACTTTATATAATTGTTATGGTTTTGAGTGTTTTTATAATAGGTTGTGATAAATCAAGCGATACTTCAGAAAAATCAAAAGGAGATTCAAAAGAAGCACAAATTAAAAAGAGTTTTGCAAAAACGTTAGACATGTATCCTACTGAAAATCTAGAAGACTTTTATGACAAAGAGGGATATCGAGATGGAAAATTTAAAAAAGGCGACAAAGGTACTTGGGTTATTAGATCTGAAATGACAACAGAACTGAAAAATGAAAATATGGTATCTAAAGGTATGGTCATACGTTTAAATAGAAATAGTAGAACATGCACTGGTGAATATTTTGTCAGGATAGTTAAAGAAGACAGTGAGGGCAAGGTATATAGTGATGAACGAAAATATCCAGTGAAAATGGAAAATAATAAAATCATTCCATTAAAACCAATCGATGATGAAAAAGTAAAAAAAGAAATTGAAGAATTTAAATTCTTTGTACAATACGGGAATTTCAAAGAATTGGAAAACTATAAAGACGGAGAAGTGACATATAACCCAGAAGCACCAATATACTCTGCACAATATCAATTGAAAAACAGTGATTACAATGTAGAACAATTACGTAAGCGATATAATATCCCGACGCAAAAAGCGCCTAAATTATTATTGAAAGGCTCAGGTAATTTAAAAGGTTCATCAGTCGGATATAAAAATATTGAATTTACCTTTGTTGAAAACAAGGAAGAAAATATTTACTTCACAGATAGTGTCTACTTTAATCCAAGCGAGGATAAATAAGTATAATTATTATTATAAAAAATGACGTTAGAACATTTAATAATAAAGTTAAATGAATTACATGTATTAAATTGAATAAGTTAGTTTTGTTTGATAACATAAAAGTTGAATAATCACTATTTTAATAAGTTATATGAAATATTCAAATGTTTATAAAATTAAAGCAGAGAGATGTGAAATGATGGAGTATATAAAAAAAATTGCTTTGTACATGAGTGTATTACTTTTAATCATTTTTATTGGGGGATGTGGAAATATGAAAGATGAACAGAAAAAAGAGGAACAAACGAATAAAACAGATTCAAAAGAAGAACAAATCAAAAAGAGTTTTGCGAAAACGTTAGATATGTACCCAATCAAAAATCTTGAAGATTTATACGACAAAGAAGGATATCGAGATGGCGAATTTAAAAAAGGTGACAAAGGGATGTGGACGATATACACAGATTTCGCTAAAAGTAATAAACCGGGTGAATTGGATGATGAAGGTATGGTTTTAAATCTGGATAGAAATACTCGAACGGCTAAGGGATATTATTTTGTTAAGAAATTTTATGAAAAGAATAAATTACCTGATAGAAAAAATTATAAAGTTGAAATGAAAAATAATAAAATTATCT
>NZ_KV839106.1:0-41280 GCF_001838845.1 Staphylococcus sp. HMSC36A10 | reverse complement strand
GTTAGATATGTATCCAATTAAGAATCTCGAGGATCTATATGACAAAGAAGGATATCGAGATGGTGAGTTTAAAAAAGGTGATAAAGGTATGTGGACGATATATACAGATTTTGCCAAAAGTAATAAAGCAGACGAATTAAGTAATGAAGGTATGGTCTTATACTTAGATAGAAATACACGGACAGCAAAGGGACATTATTTTGTTAAGACATTTTATGAAAAGGATAAATTCCCAGATAGAAAAAAATATAAAGTTGAAATGAAAAATAATAAAATTATCTTATTAGACAAGGTAGAAGATCCAAAACTAAAAAAGAGAATAGAAAACTTTAAATTTTTCGGACAATATGCAAACCTTAAAGAATTGAAAAATTACAACAATGGTGATGTCTCAATTAATGAGAATGTTCCAAGTTATGACGCAAAATTTAAAATGAGCAATAAAGATGAAAATGTTAAGCAATTAAGAAGTCGTTATAATATTCCTACTGATAAAGCACCGGTATTAAAAATGCATATTGATGGTAATTTGAAAGGAAGTTCTGTGGGTTATAAAAAGTTGGAAATTGACTTTTCAAAAGGTGAAAAAAGCGATTTGTCAGTAATAGATTCATTAAATTTCCAGCCGGCGAAGGTGGATGAAGATGAAAGATAAATACAAAATAGATCCAGGACCTATTAAATATAATACTGAGGAAACTACAGCTATTTCTAAAATAAGTTATGAAATTGAAAATGCGAAATTATATGGAATTAAAAGTAAAACAATAGGTAGACAAATAGATCAATTAAAAGAAGCGAAAAAATTCCCTTCTAATCTTGAATATGTTGATAGTTATACTGATTCTCTTAATGGAGTAACAACTTCTGCTTTTTTAAATAAAGATACAGGCAAAGTAACTCTTGGGATGACTGGGACTAATATACAAGGCGAAGCCTTTAAAAAGTTAAAAGAAGGTGAATTTTCAAGACAAAATTTTACCAATGCTTTGGAAACAGTTAAAGATGGATATGCAGATCTTAAAATATTATATTCTCCTGCATCTGATCAAAACTATAGATATGCGAATACGCAAGAATTTATAAATAAAATAAAAAGTAAGTATGATATTGATTTTATTACTGGACATTCACTAGGTGGAAGAGATGCGGTAGTTCTAGGAATGAGTAATGGTATTCCGAACATTGTGGTTTATAATCCAGCTCCTATTTCTATAACTAGTTTGAATCCTAATTCCCCAGATGGAAAACGATTGTTAGAGTTATATAAAAATTATAAAGGTAATATTACTAGGTTTGTTGCAGAAAATGATGCATTGACAGAAAATCTGAAGAAATATAAGCATTATGTTTTTTTCGGTAATGATAAAGTCTTTAAAAATGGTAAAGGTCATGAAATGGAAGGCTTTCTGACCGAAGAAGAACAAAAAGCTATAAAAAAAGAACTTAAAAAACTACAAGGTTATGCAGAAGAAAATAATAAGTCATTTGTAAAGCATTCAAATAATGCTATCTCTAAATTAGCTAGTATAGAATTACTTAGAGCAAATATGATGACTACAAATGGAGGAGGATTATCTTCTTCGCAGCAAAAAGTTTTAGAAAGTTTAACAGCTTTAACAATTGCGCAGTCATTCAGTCAACTGATAGACGATGAAATTAATCAAATCAAAAAAATGTATAATGAAAAGAAAAAGAAATTTGGAAAAAATTGGGAAGACGCTCAAAAAGCTGGAAAAGCTGTAGGTGAAGATTTGAGTGTAAATGGAGTTCTCAATGCTTTAGATGAAGGTCAAGTGAATGAAAGTAGTATGGTAAGAGAACCTGAACAAATGATATCTGCAAAAGAAAGACAACTTTCAACGATAGGGTCTTCTGTATCAAATTATATTATGAGAGTTAGACTCAGTATTAATGAAATCGTTGATAAAGATCAAGTGCTTGCATCACAAATAGGTGGATTACTATGATGTTTAATCAAATTAATAATAAAAATGAATTAGAAGAATCATATGAATCTGAGAAAAAACGTATAGAGAATGAACTGCAAAATTTAAATGAACTTAGGCATAGAACTCGAAAAGAAAATGAACGTAGTTATGATGTTTTTCAATATTTGAAACACGAAATGAATTATAGTGAAGATGCACAAAGGAAAATGACGAGAAATATAGAAGCGTATGAGCAAGAAATCAATGAGATAATTAGAAAGCAAGAATGGAAATTAGAAGAATATAAAGAAGACTTAAAAAAGTCTTATGAAAAGCAGTTAGATAAACTAAGTGACTGATAATTTGGAGGAGATTAAATGACTCTAATAGAACCAGATATGACCTTAAGAATGCCAGATATAAGTACTACAGTAGAAACACTTAATCTCATATCTAAAATGAATGCTCAAAAAGAAAACATTCGTTCAGTTGTTGCACCTGAACATAAGCATAAATATAAAGATATTGAAAATGGATTAAAAGGTGAAGAAAAAGTATTAATTGAACAAATGGCGCATCATTGCGAGGCTTTTAAAGCTAATTTTAAAGGCGCGGCTCAAGGAGATTGGGTTAAAAGTGCCATGTCTGAGATAGACAGCATTAAGGATGACCTGAAAAAAATTAATAGCTAAACTACATATCGTACTACTAAATAAAGCGACCAATGTTCAGTGTATTCACAACTGACACTAGGCCGCTTCTTTTTATTTTATTCCCATGTGAAGTAATTCGAACTGAATCGAAATATCACACTTACAATTGTAAAAACACAACTTAAATTACTGTCCCGCATTAAACATATCCAAATTCCAAACAGCAACAACAAAATCCTCAAGTACCAAAAGCTATGACCTCTTTATCAAAATCAACGCAAGTCAAACTCTCTCGAACTATCCGCCATAAATCATCCTCACCTTACAAACCATAAAGCGCTGCAGTTAAGTATTGAATGGCATAGCCAATTGAAATGAAAATAGCAATCGTTATAATAGCACTGCCAATGGTATATAAAGTATGTTTCGTAGATAATCCTTCAGTCTTTGAACCAAAAACACTGAGTAGAATAAATGTAATACCAATGATATATAAAACTAAAATGACAAATAGCATGTTTATACACCTCGATTCTCTCTCGTGAGATATATCTTTGTCTCCATTATAAAGTAAAGTGCTCAATAATTTAATTAAGTATACTATTTTTTTATTATCGAAGATTGCGAAAGAGGAAATGCTCCTATATAATGTAAAACGGAATTATTCCTATTTGCAAACGAACGAAACAAATAAATTGAAGTGAGGGTATATATATGGCTAAAATTCCAGTTACGGTATTAAGTGGTTATTTAGGCTCGGGGAAAACAACGTTGTTAAATCATATTTTACAAAATCGAGAAGGTCGACGTATTGCGGTAATTGTAAATGATATGAGTGAAGTCAATATCGATAAAGATCTTGTCGCAGATGGTGGGGGACTATCGCGCACAGACGAAAAATTAGTCGAACTTTCTAATGGTTGTATCTGTTGTACACTTAGAGACGATTTATTAAAAGAAGTTGAGCGTTTAGTGAAAAAAGGTGGCATCGATCAAATTGTTATTGAGTCAACAGGGATTTCAGAGCCAGTACCTGTTGCACAAACTTTCTCATATATTGATGATGAACTTGGCATTGATCTTACAGCGATTTGCCGTTTAGATACAATGGTTACAGTTGTGGATGCTAACCGCTTCGTACATGACATCAACTCAGAAGATTTATTGATGGATCGTGATCAAAGCGTTGATGAAACAGATGAGCGTTCGATTGCTGATTTATTAATTGACCAAGTTGAATTTTGTGATGTATTGATTATTAATAAAATTGATTTAATTAGTGAAGAAGAACTTGCGAAGTTAGAAAAAGTGTTAAGTGCATTGCAACCTACTGCTAAAATTATTAAGACAATAAATTCTGAAGTGGATTTAAAAGAAGTCTTAAATACGCAGCGTTTTGATTTTGAAAAAGCGAGCGAGTCAGCAGGATGGATCAAAGAACTTGAGTCTGGTGGGCATGCATCGCATACACCTGAAACAGAAGAATATGGTATATCATCGTTTGTATATAAACGTCGACTTCCTTTCCATGCTAAAAGGTTCAATGATTGGTTAGAAACCATGCCAAATAATGTCGTTCGATCAAAAGGTATCGTATGGCTAGCACAATACAATCACGTAGCATGTTTATTATCTCAAGCAGGGTCATCTTGCAATATTCATCCAGTTACATATTGGGTGGCTAGTATGTCTGAAGCACAACAAACGCAAATATTAGCAGAACGCCAAGACGTCGCAGCTGAATGGGATCCAGAATATGGCGATCGTCATACACAATTTGTCATTATTGGTACCGACTTAGATGAAGAAAAATTAACAAAAGAACTCGATGCATGCTTAGTCAATGCGCAAGAAATTGATGCAGATTGGCAACAATTTGAAGATCCATATCAATGGCAAATTAGACCAGCACGATAAGTTGAATGAAGTATAATCATTTTTAAATTGTGGCTTAATTGTTTGCAATTTATGACAATTAATAAAAAGTTAAGATGTTCTTAGGATCTTTTTGTTTTCAATCTATCTAAAGTGTGATAGTTTTGATAAAGCAGAAATTTGCATTTTATCCATAGGGCTAGGACATGTATATGTCTTAGTCCTTTTTATGTTTGCTTTGATGAAAAATGGCAAAACCATCGTACCAACTGTTAATTGAAGGTACAATCATTGTTTAACAGTCATAAAAATGAGTGAAGTAAATGCAGCTATCAATGTACTATTAACACTTACGGTCACACGAGTGTTTCAGTCTAAACGTGCAACGCAATTCTGCACGTGGCCAATATATCTTGGGATAGATTATGAAAATCATTAAGATTTCGTATGCCAAATCATGAATGTCTCAGACCTCGAGTATCAAACATAAAACACGCCACAAAAATATAACGCGTCAGACTACAAAGATCACGAATATTCCGTACGTCCCACCAAGAACATCCTATACAAAAAACCAAGACCATTTATTTGCAACAAACTAACAAGACTCACCTCACATCAATAAATCAACACAAAGCAAAGCCACCATCCCTATTGGTATAGTGGCCTGAGAATTTTAAGTATTCAATTCGCTTAAATTATTTTGCGAAAATGTCGATAATTGCTTTGATGATTTTAATGATAGTACCTACAATAGCCATCGTTTTGTCCTCCTGTATGTTGATTTAACATAGTGATGAGTTGTTGATCGTTAATGTTTGAGATTAGTTGTTACCTAAAAATTTACCAAGTAAATCTTTAAAGAATTTGAATAATTTTGCTACGAATTCCATGTGAATGGCCCCCTTCAAATAAGATGTTCATATCTATGAGATTTTTATAACTTACTTACCAGTGAATTTCTCAATTAATCCTTTAATGAATTTAATGATTCCTGCAATGATACCCATGTGAAAGACCTCCTTTGTTTGTTATGAAATCTTATTTACCAGTGAATTGTTCGATTAAGCTTTTGATAACTTTAATGATGCCAGCGATGATACCCATTAAGATTACCTCCTTTGCTTATGAGTTAACTTCATTGTACATAGTTATCTTGTGCGTAATTGATTTTTTTCCTAACTTGAATTGTTATGATCATAACTGCGAATTTTTTATTTTAAAAGGACGGGAAATACTGCCTAACTGTACAGGTGCATTTACAAAATCTTTACAATCATTGGTTTAATAGAGGTTAAGCTCATGAATTTGACATGAAGCAGAAATTTAATTATATTTTATGTTATAAGTTTAAAACGAATAACACGTTAGGTCTCGTCTAGGCAAAGCATATTTATGAAGATGAATTGAACAGACAGAAGTAACATTTTATATACATATGTGCATGGGAGCACGCTTAAAGAGAACAATGCAACAAGGTATATCAACGTACCGTGATGCAGTGTCTAGTTAAACTGAAACCTGCAATAGTAAATTTTCTGCCATTATGTACAGAATCTACTATTGTAGGTTTTTATTTTATACATAAGCAATTATGCGAGAGATTAGAAATAAGGAGGTTATGCAGTGTTAAGTTTTCAATTGCTATTTTCACTGTTTGTTATTGCGCTTATCATTGCATTGATAAGTGGCTTGTTGTTTTTAGCACCAGTTATGCCAATGAGATATATTAAATTACATTTATACATACTAGTCATGCCAGTATTATTTGCAGTCATTGGCTTTTTCGGTATTCATGGTCAACATGTCTTAGGTCCATTTAAAATAGATCGTTTATCTTGGTTATTAGCTGGCTTTGTAATGGCGCTTGGTTTTATTATTCAAAAGTTTTCAATGCGATATTTACTAGGTGATCATCATTATAGACATTACTTTCCATTGTTCACTGCGATTACGTCGTTTGCATCTTTAGCATGGATGTCTGAAGACTTAAGACTGATGGCACTCTGCTGGGGTATGACATTATTATGTTTAACATTGCTGATGAACGTTAATCGTTTTTGGAAAGTGCCACGTGAGTCTGCGAAATTATCAAGTATGACATTTTTATGTGGTTGGCTTGCATTCGTTGGAGCAATTGTAACTATTTATATTGCGACTGGCGAGTGGCGCGTGCCTCAACATATGTCTAATTCGACATGGTCATTGTTGACGAATGTACTACTTGTATTAGCTGTCATGATACCAGCAGCACAATTTCCATTTCATCGATGGTTGATTGAATCTGTAACAGCACCAACGCCAGTATCGGCAATTATGCATGCAGGAATTGTGAATGCAGGTGGTGTTATTCTAACTCGTTTTGCGCCGATATTTGATAATGGATTTGCGTTATCATTATTACTTATCCTTTCTAGTATTTCTGTATTGTTAGGATCGGGTATTAGCTTGGTTCAAGTGGATTACAAAAGACAGTTAGTCGGCTCTACGATGAGTCAAATGGGCTTTATGTTAGTTCAATGTGCATTGGGTGTATATTCAGCAGCGATTATTCATTTAATATTGCACGGTATTTTTAAAGCAACATTATTTTTACAATCAGGTTCTATCGTGAAGCGATTCAATATTCCAAAACAAGCATCTGCTAAAGACGCTTATGGCTGGATTGTCATGGGACGTGTATTAGCTATTATCGTGGCATTTCTATTTTGGATGAGTAGTGACAGAAGTGCATATGAAGTGTTAAGTGCACTCATTCTAGCATGGTCATTACTTGTATCTTGGAATCAGATGGTAGCCTTTAGTAAAGGGCGCATGGCACGTCTGGTTGGCATGATTTTGATTGCAATTGTGACATTTATCTACGTCATCACACACAATTATTTTTACGATGTATTACAAAATATAACAACACATGCGACAACGCCGCCTACAGTGAGTGTCATCATTAGTGTTGTCATTTTAATATTTGGTAGTTTATTAAGTATTTGGGTGGCGCGTCATCGATACTCTAAGGGTTTTGCGGTATTGTACGTGTGGTTAGTTAATCTAGGTGAAGCACGCTCGAAAGCGATAGAAAGTCATCCGAATTATTTGAAGAAGTATTTATAGGAGGTGAAAGGTATGACAACACAGTTAAATATCAATTCAGTCATTGAAAATGCGAAACGTGTTATTACACCATTATCACCGATTTCGATTTTTGCAGCACGAAATCCATGGGAAGGATTAGAAGCGGATACGTTTGAAGATGTTGCAAAATGGTTACGTGATGTTCGAGATGTGGATATTTTTCCAAATAAAGCATTAATAGAAAGTGCTGTGGCACGTGGTGAATTAGACGAAAGTGTCTTTAATCAACTTGTTACTGATATGTTACTTGAACATCACTACAATATCCCGCAACACTACATCAATCTTTATATTGATAACATTAAAACATTAAAAGACGTACCTGCATCATATATGAATCATTCAAATGTTGATGTTGTTGCTGATCTACTATTAGAAAAATCAAAACGTGATATGGCTGATTCATATCATCACTATGATGTACGTCCGATGAGTGATGCAATAATAGATGAACAAGGTGAGCCACTTAGCGAACAAGTGAATCGTCAAATGATTAAATGGACGAAACTTTATATCGATCAATTTCTATCGAGTTGGACAATGCCGAAGCGTGAGCAAAGTTTTTACCATGCATGGTTGCATTTAGCGCAACATGATCATAGTTTTACTAAAGCACAGCGCCAAGTGATTAAAGGCTTGCCCAATGATCCTAAAATGACGATAGAGTCAGTATTAACTCATTTTTCAATAGATCAGGAAGACTACCAAGCTTATGTTGAAGGACATCTTTTGGCGTTACCGGGTTGGGCAGGTATGTTGTATTACCGTTCACAACAGCATCACTTTGAACAACATTTGTTAACGGATTATTTGGCAATTCGGTTAGTTGTCGAACAATTGCTAGTTGGTGATGAGTTTAAGTCAGTCACTAAAGATTGTGAAAGTAGATCGGAAAATTGGTTTAAGCAAACTGTTGCATCATGGTGTTACTACAGTGATATGCCTAGCGATGTATTACTACAACATGACGTCAATGAAATTCAAACGTTTATTCATTTTGCAGCAACTATGAATAAAAATGTATTTAAAAATTTATGGCTAATTGCCTGGGAAATGACATACGAATCTCAGTTAAAACAAAAAATTAAAGCAGGTCATGAAAGTGTGGCGGGCGCATTAGATGTAAACCAAGTAAATGTCTCAGAAAATGATAACGCTAATCAGCCACATTCAGTATTATTAAATGACACACAAGCAGTTGATGAAAATAATAGCGAGCTAAATCAGGTGGGCACATCAACGAAAGCGCAAATTGCATTTTGTATAGATGTTCGTTCAGAACCATTTCGTAGACATATCGAAGCAGCAGGGCCCTTTGAAACGATTGGTATTGCAGGTTTCTTTGGATTACCTATTCAAAAAGATGCCGTAGACGAACAATTCAAACATGATTCATTACCTGTCATGGTACCGCCGGCATATCGCATTAAAGAATTTGCAGACCGCTACGATATGAATGTTTATCGACAACAGCAACAGACAATGTCATCGATGTTTTACACATTTAAATTGATGAAAAATAATGTTATGCCTAGTCTGTTATTGCCTGAATTAAGTGGGCCATTTTTAAGCTTGAGTACCATTGTCAATTCGATTATGCCTAGAAAAAGTCGCGCGTCTTTACAAAAAATAACACAAAAATGGTTGAAAAAGCCTGAAACAAAGTTAACGATTGATCGTGAGTTTGACCGAACATCAGACTTACCTGTTGGATTTACTGAGCAAGAGCAAATTGATTTCGCGTTACAAGCGTTGAAATTGATGGATTTAACCGAAGCATTTGCGCCGTTCGTTGTGTTAGCAGGTCATGCTAGTCATTCTCACAATAATCCACATCATGCATCACTTGAATGTGGGGCTTGTGGTGGCGCATCAAGCGGTTTTAATGCTAAGTTATTAGCGATGATATGTAATCGTCCAAATGTCAGACAAGGATTAAAACAATCAGGTGTGTATATTCCAGAGACAACTGTTTTTGCGGCAGCAGAACATCATACGTCTACTGATACGTTGGCATGGGTATATGTGCCAGACACATTATCTTCTATTGCTTTAGATGCATATGAATCATTGAATGACGCGATGCCGATGATTTCTGAACACGCGAATCGCGAACGTTTGGACAAACTGCCAACGATTGGTCGTGTGAATCATCCAGTGGAAGAAGCGCAGCGGTTTGCGAGTGATTGGAGTGAGGTACGTCCAGAATGGGGCTTGGCTAAAAATGCATCATTTATAATTGGACGACGCCAATTAACAAAAGGCATTGATTTAGAAGGGCGGACATTTTTACACAATTATGATTGGCGTAAAGATAAAGATGGCAAATTGTTAAATACTATCATTTCTGGTCCGGCGCTTGTGGCACAATGGATTAATTTACAATATTATGCGTCGACAGTTGCGCCGCATTTTTACGGAAGTGGGAATAAAGCGACACAAACCGTCACGTCAGGTGTTGGTGTCATGCAAGGTAATGCGAGTGATCTGATGTATGGCTTATCATGGCAATCTGTTATGGCTGCTGATCGAACGATGTATCATTCGCCAATTCGTTTGCTTGTCGTTGTTCAGGCACCCGACTATGTTGTAGCAAGACTACTCGCGAATAATGACCATTTCGCTAGGAAGGTGTCTAATCATTGGCTGCGTTTAATGAGCGTTAATGAGGAAGGGCGTTTTAAAAGTTGGATTTAACGATGATATGTTGCGATGCTAAGTAACTAATATATCATCATATCTACAATGTTCTAGCTTCTTAAAATATACTAAAAATGATAAACTTAATGTAATAGTTGATGTCGTGATAACGATACAAAGATGAAGTAATCAATTTTAATATTATTGGAGTTAGTGATATGAAAAGAACGAAAGGTGAAATCGAAGCTGAAATCAGTAAAGCCATTACGCAATGGGAAAAAGATTTCCTTGGCAGAGGTTCCTTGTCAGTTAAATCAGACATTTTAAGAGATATGGTGATTATTAGTTTACAAGGTATCTTAACGCCAGCAGAATATCGTGTGTGTAGTACGAATGAAGGATTACTAAATATTAAACGAACACGTTCTGAATTAGTTGAATCCGGTGAGCAAGATTTGAATGATATCATTTTTAAAATTACAGGTATCAAAGTGATGAGCTTCCATAGTGATTTAAGTACAGTTACAGGTGAACGTATTATCGTATTCAAACTTGAGGATAATTTGGAAAAGCATATTTAAGAAGGTTAGGTATGCTTTTGCTGGCTTATTAAAGCTATAGAAGTATGCTTGGTTAAACAGCGCAACGCCATATATTTGGGTGTGCTGTTTTTCTATTACATGATGTGTTTATTACGTGGATGAATGCGTGGGTCTGAATATAGCCCGTGAAAGGCGTATGTCATAAAATTTGCGAATGGTGACAAGTCGACGCAAGCATATTTGTTGCGAGACATGCCCACTATCCTTTTACATAAAGAGTATATGTGTGACGTAGGCATATAATCGATAAAGTATTCCTAAAAAATTAGGTATAATGACCATTGTTGCAATAAGTTTTTCGGCCTTGAAACCGATAACGCATAGTATAATAGGAATAAAATATAATACAAATATCCAGTAAATCAAATTTGAAAACGATGGATGAATAGGGGTAAAGAATCTAACTAATGTAATGATTAACGCTATATAGACAAAAATAACTCTATTGATACGCCTTACCCCCTCTGTATAATAAATATAGATCGTACTAAATTGAAAATAGCAAAATATTGTTATTTCAATTATACAATGTTTTATTTGCAATATACATAACAATATGAACTTTATAATTTTGATATTGTCGGTAAAGTGAAATTTGTGGCACATTGATATTATGGATAACATTTGTAAAATGAAAATGATGATACGAGGAGATTGTAAGATGATAGATAAAAAATTAACATCACCGAAAATGACAGTGCCTTTATTTTTAATCGCGCTGATTGTATTTATAGGTATGTTTTACAGTGTAGTGACAAATCAAGAATGGCTTAAAAATATAGATATGGGATCATTAACATGGTTTACAGATTATTTCGGTGAGCCACAACGTCAGTATGTTAACAATTTATTTAATTACTATATGACGTTTAGTGCGGAAATTGGAGATGTCAAAGGTGTCGTGTTGATTTCCATTATCGTCACAATCATACTGTTTATTAAACAGAGGCATTTAGCGGTTTGGTTTGTGACATATTTGGTTTCAGGTGTCATCATGAACAAATTAATTAAAGATACTGTTTTACGTCCAAGACCATATAATCATTTAGCCGTTGATACAGGCTTTTCATTTCCAAGTGGACATTCCAACGCCAGCACATTATTATATTTCGCTTTAATGATCATAATTATTTCACTTGCTGCTAAGACAATAACAAAAGTGTTGAGTGCGCTAGTTATGGGAATATTATGGCTTAGCATATTATTTTGTCGCCTTTATTTTCATGCGCATTACTTTTCAGATGTCATTGGCGGCACGTCACTAGCAATCATTTGGGTAGCGTTATTCTTAATGGTATACCCATACTTTATTAATCATCGACGACAACGCGTTTAGCAAACATCTTTAGACATAGTGGAGGTATATAGAAAAATGAGAATTAAAACACCGAGTCCATCTTATTTAAAAGGCACAAATGGACATGCGATATTATTATTACATTCATTTACAGGTACAAATCGGGATGTGAAGCATCTTGCAGCTGAGTTAAATGACCAAGGATTTAGTTGTTATGCACCGAATTATCCAGGTCATGGCTTACTGTTGAAAGATTTCATGACATATAATGTAGATGATTGGTGGGAAGAAGTTGAGAAAGCTTACCAATTTTTAGTCAATGAAGGTTATGAATCTATCAGTGCAACGGGTGTGTCTTTAGGTGGATTAATGACATTAAAATTGGCGCAACACTATCCTTTGAAACGTATCGCTGTCATGTCAGCACCAAAGGAAAAGAGTGACGATGGTTTAATAGAACATTTAGTTTATTATAGTCAACGCATGTCGGATATTTTAAATTTAGATCAGCAAGCATCGAGTGCGCAATTAGCAGCAATTGATGATTATGAAGGTGAAATTACGAAGTTTCAACATTTTATTGATGATATCATGACAAATTTAAATGTTATTAAAATGCCAGCTAATATATTATTTGGTGGTAAAGATGCGCCATCCTATGAAACAAGTGCACATTTTATTTATGAACATTTAGGATCAGTAGACAAAGAATTAAATGGTCTGAAGGATTCGCATCATTTAATGACGCATGGAGAAGGCAGAGATATTTTAGAAGAAAATGTTATTCGCTTTTTCAATGCTTTAACATAATTGAAGATTTTAAAAATTAACACTTGAGTGACGATGTTATTATATTTGTCATTTGAGTGTTTTTTGTGGCGTGATAGTATAGGGAACTTAGCTAAAGTTAATTTTTAGTGTGATGTCGTGGAAATATTATGGAGTTATACCAGAAGTTGATTTGTATTGTAATGTTGTGGGCATTTTATGGGCATTGCACCTGAAGTTGTTATGTGGCGAGATGTTGGGGATATAGATGGTGTTGTATGTGGCGAGATATTGGCGCACGTATACAGCGTTGAACCAGGAATTTTAATGTAGCGTAATGACAACACATTACAAGAGTTGACTATATTATGATAAATCCAGGCGCTACCGTATTAATGAAACAATTTTGATGCAGGTGTATTGCATGTTATTTACATACATGTTAGAGTGTTACTTAAACACGTAGACGCTTTAACGCTTTAAAGGAGATGTGAATGATGAAAAGACAACAATCACAATGGAAGTCATCAACTGGATTTATTTTAGCTAGTGCGGGTTCTGCAATCGGTCTTGGTGCCATGTGGAAATTCCCATATATGGCAGGGATTTATGGCGGCGGTGCCTTTCTAGCTATGTTCTTAATATTCACCATTTTTGTTGGGTTACCATTACTCATTATGGAATTCACTGTTGGGAAAATGGGACGGACATATACAACACAAATATATAGTAAATTAACTGGTAAAAAATGGCTCAATATCATTGGCTGGAACGGTAATTTGGCCGTGTTTATTTTATTTGGCTTCTATAGTGTTGTCGGTGGTTGGATTGTCATTTACATCGGACAAGTATTATGGCAATTAGTTATATTTCAACGCATCAATCATCTCCAAGAAATGAATTTTGAAGCGGTAATATCAAATCCTTGGTTAACTGTTCTAGGGCAAGGTATATTCATATTCGCTACGATGATTATTGTCATGTTAGGTGTTGAAAAAGGATTAGAAAAGGCATCGAAAGTTATGATGCCATTGCTGTTTGTCTTTTTAATCATCATTGTGATTAAGTCTTTAACATTAGATGGCGCCTTAGAAGGTGTGAAATTTATTTTACAACCAAGAGTGTCAGAGATTACTGCTGACGGTATCTTGTTTGCGCTAGGCCAATCATTCTTTACGTTATCATTAGGAACTACAGGTATGATTACTTATGCGAGTTATGCCTCTAAAGACATGACGATTAAGTCATCAGCTATTTCTATCGTTGTTATGAATATCTTTGTATCTGTATTGGCAGGTCTAGCTATATTTCCGGCGTTACATAGTTTTGGCTATGAACCACAAGAAGGGCCTGGATTATTATTTAAAGTACTGCCAATGGTCTTTAGTCAAATGCATCTAGGCACATTATTCTATTTGGGATTCTTAGTGCTGTTCTTATTTGCGGCTTTAACGTCATCTATTTCTTTATTAGAATTAAATGTTTCTAACTTCACGAAGAATGACAATACAAAACGTAAAAAAGTCGCAGTGATCGGTAGTATTTTAGTATTTATCATTAGTATTCCAGCAACCTTATCTTTTGGTATCTTAAAAGATGTAAGATTCGGTGCGGGAACGATTTTTGATAATATGGATTTCATCGTTTCGAATGTATTGATGCCATTAGGCGCATTAGGTACTACGCTTGTCGTAGGACAATTATTAGATAAAAAATTATTACAACAATATTTTGGTAAAGATCGATTTAGATTATTCAGTGGTTGGTATTACTTAATTAAGTATGCGATGCCTGTCGTTATTATTTTAGTCTTTATCGTGCAATTATTTAGTTAATATATAGAAGCATCTGACACACAAGTATTTGTGTTGCTCAGGTGTTTTTTTGTTTGGAATTGAAAAGTTAGTACTGGTTCTGAATTAATCGAAACTTAGATAATTGCAAAATAACAAAATGTCGTTTATAATTCTTATTTGAAAAGTAAGAATTAAAATTGAGACATGAAGAAAGGTTTCATTCATTTGATCGGCATGTCAGATGAGGGTGCATCTATGATTACTTATGATTTAATTGGCAATACACCATTAGTACTGTTAGAACATTATAGTGATGATAAAGTTAAAATTTATGCCAAGCTTGAACAATGGAATCCTGGAGGCAGTGTTAAAGACAGACTCGGGAAATATTTAGTAGAGAAGGCAATTCAAGAAGGGCGTGTGCGTGCAGGTCAAACTATTGTTGAAGCGACTGCTGGTAATACAGGCATAGGGTTAGCTATTGCAGCGAATAGACATCATTTAAAATGTAAGATCTTTGCGCCGTATGGTTTTTCAGAAGAAAAGATTAATATTATGATAGCGCTTGGTGCAGATGTTTCAAGGACGAGTCAGTCTGAAGGTATGCATGGGGCACAATTAGCTGCACGTTCCTATGCTGAAAAATATGGTGCCGTTTATATGAATCAATTTGAATCCGAACATAATCCGGATACATATTTTCATACATTGGGACCCGAATTGACTTCAGCATTACAGCAAATTGATTATTTTGTGGCTGGTATTGGCTCTGGCGGTACATTTACAGGTACCGCACGTTATTTAAAGCAACATCACGTGCAATGTTATGCCGTTGAGCCAGAAGGGTCCGTGTTAAATGGAGGGCCAGCTCATGCACATGACACTGAAGGTATCGGTTCTGAGAAATGGCCGATATTTTTAGAGAGACGTCTTGTAGATGGGATATTTACGATTAAAGATCAAGATGCCTTTCGAAATGTCAAAAGTTTGGCTATAAATGAAGGGTTGTTAGTAGGCAGTTCTTCAGGTGCAGCATTACAAGGTGCATTGAATTTAAAAGCGCAATTATCTGAAGGTACGATTGTTGTCGTATTTCCAGATGGTAGCGATCGATATATGTCTAAGCAAATATTTAATTATGAGGAGAATGATTATGAATAAGAAAACTAAATTAATTCACGGTGGACACACAACGGACGACTATACAGGTGCAGTTACTACACCAATTTATCAAACAAGTACATATTTACAAGATGATATTGGTGATTTACGTCAAGGATATGAATATTCTCGTACTGCGAATCCAACAAGAAGTTCTGTAGAAAGCGTTATTGCGGCATTAGAAAATGGCAAACATGGCTTTGCGTTTAGTTCAGGTGTTGCAGCTATCAGTGCAGTTGTTATGCTGTTGGACAAAGGTGATCATATTATTTTAAATTCAGATGTATACGGCGGTACTTATCGCGCATTGACAAAAGTATTTACACGATTTGGCATTGAAGTGGATTTTGTAGATACAACGCATACAGATTCAATTGTACAAGCGATACGCCCAACAACAAAGATGTTGTTTATTGAAACACCTTCTAATCCATTATTACGTGTTACTGACATTAAAAAGTCTGCTGAAATTGCGAAAGAACACGGTTTGATTTCAGTCGTTGATAACACATTTATGACACCTTATTATCAGAATCCATTAGATTTAGGCATCGATATTGTCTTGCATTCTGCAACGAAATATTTAGGTGGACATAGTGATGTCGTTGCTGGTTTAGTTGCAACATCGGATGACAAGCTTGCAGAACGTTTAGCATTTATTTCAAATTCAACAGGTGGCATTTTAGGACCTCAAGATAGCTATTTACTTGTGAGGGGTATTAAAACATTAGGTTTACGTATGGAACAAATTAATCGCAGTGTTATTGAAATTATTAAAATGTTACAAGCACATCCAGCTGTGCAACAAGTGTTCCATCCAAGTATTGAAAGTCATTTAAATCATGATGTCCATATGGCTCAAGCGGATGGCCATACAGGTGTGATTGCATTTGAAGTGAAAAATACAGAAAGTGCCAAACAATTGATTAAAGCAACATCGTATTACACATTAGCTGAAAGTTTAGGTGCAGTGGAAAGTTTAATTTCAGTACCTGCATTGATGACACATGCATCCATTCCAGCAGATATTCGAGCTAAAGAAGGTATTACAGACGGACTTGTAAGAATTTCTGTAGGTATTGAAGATACTGAAGATTTAGTCGATGATTTAAAACAAGCACTAGATACGTTATAAATAATAGCAGCACTGGCATATATTTTGAGTTCAACGTTTGTTGTTCTTGAATATGCTAGTGCTTTTTTTGTGCGATGTTAATCATTCGTGATTGAGTTATGGAGGTTTGGTGGACATTTGTATGGATTTAATTTGATAAATGTCATAGTAGTCTCACAATTCGTCATTGTCACATGAATTGCTTATTTTTTAATTTTTTAGAAAATTCGGCAAATTGTATTGACGATATATGCAATTTTACATATAATGCTTTTATTCCTAGTGGAATGATAAGAATTTGAAGGAGGGGGCTTTGCATGATTGAGTTTCGACAGGTAAGTAAGACCTTTAATAAAAAGAAGCAAAAAATAGATGCTTTGAAGGACGTATCATTTACGGTCAATCGCAATGATATTTTTGGTGTGATTGGATATAGTGGTGCAGGAAAAAGTACGTTGGTAAGACTCGTGAATCATCTTGAAGCTGCCTCGAATGGACAAGTGATTGTAGATGGACATGATATTACGAATTATAGCGATAAAATGATGAGGGATATTAAGAAAGATATCGGTATGATATTTCAGCATTTCAATTTATTAAATTCAGCTACCGTATTTAAAAATGTAGCAATGCCACTCATTTTAAGTAAGAAAAGCAAAACAGAAATTAAGCAACGAGTAACGGAAATGCTTGAATTTGTAGGATTGAGTGATAAAAAAGACCAATTTCCTGAAGAATTATCTGGTGGGCAGAAGCAAAGGGTGGCTATTGCAAGAGCGCTTGTTACTAATCCGAAAATACTCCTATGCGATGAAGCAACAAGCGCATTGGATCCAGCAACGACTGCTTCGATATTGACGTTATTAAAGAATGTCAATCAAACCTTTGGCATTACAATTATGATGATTACACATGAAATGCGCGTTATTAAAGACATTTGTAATCGTGTTGCTGTAATGGAAAAGGGTCAAGTGGTTGAAACAGGAACTGTTAAAGAGGTGTTTAGTCATCCTAAAACGACGATTGCTCAAAATTTTGTGTCTACAGTTATACAGACTGAGCCAAGTACATCATTGATTCGTCGATTGAATGACGAACAAGTTGGCGATTTTAAAGATTATAAAATCTTCGTCGAGGAAACTCAGGTGACACAACCGATTATAAATGACTTGATTCAAATTTGTGGCAGAGAGGTTAAAATTTTATTTTCATCTATGTCAGAAATACAAGGTAACACCGTATGTTATATGTGGCTTCGATTTAATATGGATCAACAATTTGATGACACGGCAATAAATCAATATTTCAAAGAGAAAAATATTCAATTTGAGGAGGTGCATTAACATATGTTTGGTTCTGATTTAGACAGTGCACAGTTATTACAAGCATTGTACGAAACGCTATATATGGTATCTATTGCTTTATTTTTAGGAGCAGTGATTGGTATTCCATTAGGTGTCTTATTGGTAATTACTCGAAAACAAGGCATATGGCCGAATATAGTGATACATCAAGTTTTAAATCCTATAATCAATATTTTAAGGTCACTACCATTTATTATTTTGTTAATTGCGATTGTACCATTCACAAAATTAGTAGTAGGTACTTCAATTGGTACGACTGCTGCCATCGTGCCTTTAACAGTATATGTGGCACCTTACATTGCAAGACTTGTTGAAAACTCATTATTAGAAGTAGACGAGGGGATTATTGAAGCGGCGAAAGCGATGGGCGCTTCACCACTACAAATCATTAGATATTTTTTAATTCCTGAAGCGTTAGGTTCATTAGTATTAGCAATTACCACTGCGATTATTGGACTTATTGGAAGTACGGCGATGGCAGGAGCTGTTGGCGGTGGTGGTATAGGAGACTTAGCTTTAGTGTATGGTTATCAAAGATTTGATACGACGGTCATTATTATTACCGTTATTGTATTAGTCATTATTGTCCAAGTGATTCAAACGCTAGGGAATGTCCTAGCTAGATTCATACGTAGACATTAATGATATATAGTGAAGATTTTGAAAGGAATTGATAGAATGAAAAGATTGATTGGGTTAGTTATCGTAGCACTTGTATTATTAGCAGCGTGTGGTAGTAACAATGATAAAAAAGTAACAATTGGTGTCGCATCAAATGACACTAAGGCTTGGGAGAAGGTTAAAGAATTAGCTAAAAAAGATGATATTGATGTGGAGATTAAGCACTTTTCCGATTACAATTTACCGAATAAAGCATTAAACGATGGTGATATTGATATGAATGCATTCCAACATTTCGCATTTTTAGATCAGTATAAGAAGGCACATAAAGGAACAAAGATTTCAGCATTGAGTACAACAGTTTTAGCACCGTTGGGCATTTACTCAGATAAAATTAAAGATGTCAAAAAGGTTAAAGATGGTGCTAAAGTTGTCATTCCAAATGATGTATCAAACCAAGCACGTGCACTTAAACTATTAGAAGCAGCTGGTTTAATAAAACTGAAAAAAGATTTCGGATTAGCAGGTACAGTGAAAGCTATAACGTCAAATCCAAAACATTTAAAAATTACTGCAGTAGATGCACAGCAAACTGCGCGTGCTTTATCTGATGTCGATATTGCAGTTATTAATAACGGTGTAGCAACTAAAGCGGGGAAAGACCCTAAAAATGATCCGATATTTTTAGAAAAATCAAATTCAGATGCTGTAAAGCCATATATTAATATTGTTGCAGTTAATGACAAAGACTTGGATAACAAAACATATGCTAAAATCGTAGAATTGTATCATTCAAAAGAAGCTCAAAAAGCGTTGCAGGAAGATGTCAAAGATGGAGAGAAACCTGTTAATTTATCTAAAGATGAGATTAAGGCAATAGAAACGTCATTAGCAAAATAAATTATATTGCGTCCTACAAGCAAAGTTCATGCTTATGTTTGTAGGGCGTTATTGTTGGAGAATAAAATTATTTCCAATAGAGAAAGGGATTGTAATCATTTTATAGTGAAATATTATGAAATTGTAATAATTTAGATATTGTAAAATCTAATAAGTTGTAATAATTTTAAGGGGTAATTATAAAATTTGATGATACAGTATATGATTTTTTTGTAATCATAATGTCATCAAACATCAACCTATTATACATAATAAAATCGTATAATGATGTAGTATTCATAAATTCGGATAAAAGAATGTTAGGAAAGTTAAGCAAGAGGAGGATTTTAAAGTGCAAAAAAAAGTAATTGCAGCTATTATTGGGACAAGCGCGATTAGCGCTGTTGCGGCAACTCAAGCAAATGCGGCTACAACTCACACAGTAAAACCGGGTGAATCAGTGTGGGCAATTTCAAATAAGTATGGGATTTCGATTGCTAAATTAAAGTCATTAAACAATTTAACATCTAATCTAATTTTCCCAAACCAAGTACTAAAAGTATCTGGCTCAAGTAATTCTACGAGTAATAGTAGCCGTCCATCAACGAACTCAGGTGGCGGATCATACTACACAGTACAAGCAGGCGACTCATTATCATTAATCGCATCAAAATATGGTACAACTTACCAAAACATTATGCGACTTAATGGTTTAAATAATTTCTTTATTTATCCAGGTCAAAAATTAAAAGTATCAGGTACTGCTAGCTCAAGTAACGCTGCGAGCAATAGTAGCCGTCCATCAACGAACTCAGGTGGCGGATCATACTATACAGTACAAGCAGGTGACTCATTGTCATTAATCGCATCAAAATATGGTACAACTTATCAAAAAATTATGAGCTTAAATGGCTTAAATAATTTCTTTATATATCCGGGTCAAAAATTGAAAGTAACTGGTAATGCATCTACGAACTCAGGATCTGCAACAACGACAAATAGAGGTTACAATACACCAGTATTCAGTCACCAAAACTTATATACATGGGGTCAATGTACATATCATGTATTTAATCGTCGTGCTGAAATTGGTAAAGGTATTAGTACTTATTGGTGGAATGCTAATAACTGGGATAACGCAGCGGCAGCAGATGGTTACACTATCGACAATAGACCTACTGTAGGTTCTATCGCTCAAACAGATGTAGGTTATTATGGTCATGTTATGTTTGTAGAACGTGTAAATAACGATGGTAGTATTTTAGTTTCAGAAATGAACTATTCAGCTGCACCAGGTATTTTAACTTACAGAACGGTACCAGCTTACCAAGTAAATAATTATAGATATATTCACTAAAGTCTTACGTATATAAATATATAATGAATTCCTATTACATTTCACAAGCTGAAAAGTTGGATTGAATCCTAAACTTTATGGCGGGGCTATCAAAGTCGTGATTGTTGTAATAGGAATTTTTGTATAAGAAAAAGGATTGGTCGAATGAACTTCATGTTCTATGTTCGACCAATCCTTTTCTGAATTAGTATTCATGCTTTACTTTGCGAATGCTTGTAAATAATCTAGCACCGTTTGTTATTAAAGTAACAACTGCCACTGCTTTTTTGAACTTACGTGGTGACTTAATTGAAATGTAAAAGTCTAACACGGTTCCTACAGTGCTTAAACCTAATGAAAGATATACTAATTTTTTATTTTTAGCATGATATTTATAGCCATTGTAGCCGTCGACTATGAAACCTGCGACATTTAGTAAACTTGATAAACGTTGTGATTTGGAACGTTTTGCCATAATAATAATTCCCCCTAGTATCTTCTGTTTATATGAAAAATTGGGTGCGCTGAATTGCTAACGTTTTGCGCTATAACTACTCATATATGATAACATAATTGTACAGTATAATTTTAAAAATTGATTTCACAAAGTTGGGGTGTCAAAGATGATTAAATGTGTCTGTTTAGTTGAAGAAACAGCTGATAAAATATTACTTGTTCAAGTAAGGAATCGCGAAAAGTATTATTTCCCAGGTGGTAAAATAGAAGAAGGGGAATCACGAGTACAAGCGCTGTTAAGAGAAGTAAAAGAAGAATTAAATTTAACATTAACAATGGATGAAATTGAATATATCGGGACAATTGTAGGTCCTGCATATCCACAACAGGATATGTTAACTGAGTTAAATGGATTTCGCGCATTAACCAAAATCGATTGGGAAAACGTAACTATCAATAATGAAATTACGGATATACGCTGGATTGATAAAGATAATGATGCGTTGATTGCGCCTGCTGTCAAAGTTTGGATTGAAACGTATGGTGGTAAACATGACAAATAATGACACCATCATGTTACGACATTATGTCCCACAAGATTATTCGATGTTAGAAGCTTTTCAATTAAGTGAAAGTGATTTGAAGTTTGTTAAAACGCCAGAGGAAAATATTACAGCTGCAATGTCTGATAATGAAAGGTATCCCATCGTTGTAATGGATGGCAGGCAATGTGTGGCCTTTTTTACATTACATCGTGGAAAAGGGGTCGCACCATTTAGCGATAACCAAGATGCAGTATTTTTCAGGTCATTTAGTGTTGATCAACGTTATCGTAATAGAGGAATAGGTAAAGTGGTAATGGAAAAATTGGCGTCATTTATCACTTCAACATTTCAGGATATTAATGAGATTGTGTTAACGGTTAATACTGACAATCCACATGCCATGGCACTTTATCGCCAACAAGGATATCAATATATGGGAGATAGTATGTTCATCGGAAGACCTGTTCATATTATGGCGTTAACTATAAAATAAATTAAATTTAAAAGCATCTTTACTCATCGTCGACCACAACAATTAATGATGAATAAAGGTGCTTTTTGTTATAGATCATCGGACAATTTACTATAGTAAAAAGCGACCTAGTGAACAATTGACATATATCCACAGGTCGCTTAACTTAAGTTATATTGCTAGTTGCGATTAATTGATAGACTCATCATTTTTGCGCTGTCGAGATGGTCTTTTTATTAAAAATGCCGTAATCCAAGCCGTAATCGGAATACTGATTGCAACGGCAATACCGCCTAAAATAATAGAAATAAATTCTTGGGCAAATATTTTCGAGTTTATAATATGACCAAATGAATATTTAAGTTTGAAAAACCAAATAAATAAAGCAAGTTGGCCACCAAAAAAGGCAAGGTAAATCGTGTTCGCAGATGTCGCTAAAATTTCTCTACCAACACGCATGCCAGATTGGAATAATTCGTATTGCGTAAGCGTTGGATTCACTTGATGCAATTCATAAATGGGTGAACTAATGGTAATTGTTAAATCTATCACAGCTGCAATAACAGCAAGAATAATAGTGAACACCATAAATTGAACCATATCAATGCCAATATTCATTGAATACACATATGTTTCATCTTGTTGTTCGGTTGAAAAGCCTTGTAGATGACCGAAGTAGACCGATAAATAAATGAGTGTAATCAACAATATTGTTGTAACGATAGTGCTGATAAATGCAGCTTGTGTTTTAACATTGTAACTATTGAGTACGAATAAATTACAAGCGCCAATAATAATGCAGAAAAAGAATGTGACGACATAAATCGGTACGCCAAAAATAATCAACACAATACTAATAATTAAAATAGCAAAATTTAAAAATAGGGTTAAATAAGAGATGAATCCCTTTCTACCTCCGAAAATTATCATCAGAAAGAGGAGCAATAACGCCAATATAAATACAGCATTCATTGTTTCGCCCTCCTTAATGTTTCAAATATTTCCATAAACAATATTGTGATAGGAATTGTAAGTACGATACCTATACCACCTGTTAGTGCGCGCGCAATTTCTAACGACCAATTCATCGAAATAGTATAAGTCACTGTATTGGCATTTTTTAAAAAGATTAAAAACATAGGTAGTGCACCGGATAAATATGAGAATAATAAGATGTTAGTCATTGTTCCCATAATATCTTGGCCGATGTTTCGGCCAGCAAGCGCCCATCTCCTCATTGAAATGTGTGGCGTACGCTGTAAAATTTCATGCATACCACTAGCAATTGTAATTGCAACATCCATAATAGCGCCAAGTGAACCTATTAACACTGAGGCTAGGAAGATATCTTTCGGTGGTAATGATAAAAAGTTCATCGTTTCATATTTAATGCCTTTACCGTCTGTCATATATATGATTAATTCTGTTAAACCTATACTCAAAAAAGTTCCGATAATTGTACTGGCTATGGTAATGAGTGTGCGCATATGCCAGCCTGTAACGAGCAATAAAGTGAGTATTGTTGAACAGATCATGGCAATGGTCATGAGTAAGAATAAATTAATATTGCTATGTTGAATATGAATGTAAATTGCGATTAATATGGCAATAGAATTCAAGATTAACGATAAAATCGATTGCAGTCCGACTTTGCGACCAACCAATAATACAGTTAATAAGAACAAACCAGTGATGATAACCGTTAAGGTATCACGCTTCTTTTCTATAATATAAGCATCACTCGGCTTGTTAGAAATATGTAATAATACTTTTTCGTGTGTGCGAAATGCCTCAGAATCTGCTTGCGATTTGACGTACTGATGATTAATCGTCGTCGTTTCTCCAGCAAATTGACCATTTAATATTTTGACTTTTAATTGATTTTTATATTTAATATCACGATTATTTTGTGCATCTTTTGTAGGTGTCGAAGAAACATGTTTGACATCTATAATTTGACCAATTGGTTTGTTGTAAAAGTTCTCATTATTGAATGTAAATAAAATAGCACCAATGAATGCGATGCAGAACAAACCTAAAATTATATTAAATGGCTTTGTAAATAAATTTCTATATTTCAAAAACAAAACCCCAATTCTATGAATGAATTAATATGGTGATTATACGCCCTTAATTTTTTATTTTCAAAGATATTACTGCTAAGTGTAAAACGAAAATCATCATTGATAGCATCGAATTACTTAATGGAATGTAGACGTTTTAGTCATTAATTGCTGAATGAGTGTTAATAAGATACCAATATCACTCTTCGTATAAGGTTCTTTCGTAATAGCACATATCGTTCTTTTTAATTCAGTATGATCTAATTTTATATCTATCCATGATTTAGATTCTGGTAAATGTATATTTTGTGATGAAATGATGTAACCTTCTTTTTGACGAAGGAGATACTGCGCAAGTGGTTGGCTACTGATTGTGTATACATCTGATTTAGTAATCTTGCGCAATTGTTTTTTTACAGTTTCGGCAAATGGTGCCAAGCAATAAATATGACTATGCTCAAACTGAATTAATGGTGGGTGTGTCGCCATCGTAATTGGATCGTCTGAAGGCGCATATAAATGATAGTGCTCTTCGAATAAAGGTAGCATATGTAATTGTTTGTGTTTACGTATTTCTGGTGTAAGTTCCGTGAAACCAATGTCTATATTCCCATTTAATACGCTATTTATAATCGTGTCATGATCTAATAAGTTCGGTATGACATGTGTATCATTTTGTAAATGAAACGTTTGGATAAGTGGTAGTAACATGTGGGATACGTCACTCTCATCATAGCCAATGTAGATACTTTTATTTTTAGTTAATCCATGGCTTTGAAATTGTTCAATCGTGCTATCTAAATGTTCAATAATGCGCAGAGCTTCATTAAATAATAATTTCCCTTCAGAAGTGAGCGTAATATTGCGTCCTTGCTTTTTAAATAAAGACACATTAAGTTCTTGTTCTAATAATGTAATTTGACGGCTTATCGCTGATTGAGCAATGTTTAGTTCAAGTGCTGTTTCGGAGATATGTTCTCTTTTAGCGACCTCGATAAAATATCTTAATTGTTTAATTTCCATAGTGATATAGGCACCTCCAAAAATGAGTGTTTTGTAACTATTATAGCAATATTATTGATAAATGTTCTATTTTTTAGATGAATATCTTCTATTTTATATATTGAACAGATAAATTTTTTAGATTATAGTAATTATCATTAATAACTAATATCAGAATATTCTAAAAAAAGGGGTGTGCATCATGCACAATGAGAAATTAATTAAAGGCTTATATGACTATCGTGAGGAACATGATGCGTGTGGTATTGGTTTTTATGCGAATATGGATAATAAAAGGTCTCACGACATCATTGATAAATCGCTTGAAATGTTGCGACGCTTAGATCACAGGGGCGGGGTCGGCGCAGATGGCATCACTGGTGATGGCGCAGGTATTATGACTGAAATACCTTTTGCATTTTTCAAACAACATGTAACGGACTTTGATATCCCAGGTGAAGGTGAATATGCCGTGGGGTTATTTTTTTCCAAAGAACGCATTTTAGGTTCTGAACATGAAGCAGTTTTTAAAAAATATTTTGAAGGTGAAGGGTTATCAATTCTTGGTTATCGTAATGTACCAGTTAATAAAGATGCCATTGCTAAACATGTAGCAGATACGATGCCAGTCATTCAACAAGTGTTTATTGATATTAGGGACATTGAAGATGTTGAAAAGCGTTTGTTTTTAGCGAGAAAACAATTAGAGTTCTATTCGACTCAGTGCGATTTAGAATTGTATTTTACGAGCTTATCACGCAAAACAATTGTATATAAAGGTTGGTTACGATCAGACCAAATTAAAAAACTCTATACAGATTTATCGGATGATTTATATCAATCAAAGCTAGGGTTAGTGCATTCGAGATTTAGTACGAATACATTCCCGAGTTGGAAAAGGGCGCATCCTAACCGTATGTTAATGCATAATGGTGAGATTAACACGATTAAAGGTAATGTGAACTGGATGCGAGCACGCCAACATAAATTAATCGAAACATTATTTGGCGAGGATCAACATAAAGTGTTTCAAATTGTCGATGAGGATGGTAGTGACTCTGCCATTGTAGATAATGCGCTAGAGTTCTTATCGTTAGCCATGGAGCCAGAAAAGGCAGCGATGTTACTCATACCTGAACCTTGGTTATACAATGAAGCGAATGATGCAAATGTACGTGCATTTTATGAATTTTATAGTTATTTAATGGAACCGTGGGATGGTCCTACAATGATTTCGTTCTGTAACGGTGACAAACTTGGCGCGCTTACAGATAGAAATGGATTACGTCCAGGTCGTTATACGATTACTAAAGATAACTTTATTGTCTTTTCATCTGAAGTGGGTGTTGTGGACGTACCTGAAAGTAATGTTGCTTTTAAAGGTCAATTGAATCCTGGAAAGTTATTGCTTGTTGATTTTAAACAGAATAAAGTCATTGAAAATAATGATTTGAAAGGTGCGATTGCTGGAGAATTACCATATAAAGCGTGGATTGATAACCATAAAGTTGACTTTGATTTTGAAAATATACAATATCAAGATTCGCAATGGAAAGATGAGACGTTATTTAAATTACAACGTCAGTTTGCATACACGAAAGAAGAGATTCATAAGTATATTCAGGAACTTGTAGAAGGTAAGAAGGATCCTATCGGTGCAATGGGATATGATGCGCCAATTGCAGTGTTGAACGAGCGACCAGAATCACTATTTAATTACTTTAAACAGCTGTTTGCACAAGTTACGAATCCACCAATTGATGCGTATCGTGAAAAAATCGTAACGAGTGAACTTTCTTATTTAGGTGGCGAAGGTAACTTACTAGCACCTGACGAAACGGTTTTAGATCGTATTCAATTGAAAAGGCCGGTATTGAATGAATCACACATAGCAGCGATTGATCAGGAACATTTTAAATTAACTTATTTATCAACGGTATATGAAGGGGATTTGGAAGATGCGTTAGAAGCATTAGGCCGAGAAGCAGTGAATGCTGTAAAGCAAGGCGCTCAAATTCTAGTGTTAGATGATAGTGGATTAGTTGATAGCAATGGCTTTGCAATGCCGATGTTACTCGCAATAAGTCATGTGCATCAATTACTTATTAAAGCAGATTTACGTATGTCTACAAGTTTAGTCGCTAAATCTGGTGAGACACGAGAAGTGCATCATGTTGCTTGTTTACTCGCATATGGCGCGAATGCAATTGTGCCATACCTAGCGCAACGTACAGTTGAACAACTGACATTGACAGAAGGGTTACAAGGCACCGTTGTCGATAATGTTAAGACATATACGGATGTATTGTCCGAAGGTGTCATTAAAGTAATGGCTAAGATGGGAATTTCGACAGTGCAAAGTTATCAAGGTGCACAAATATTTGAAGCGATTGGCTTGTCTCATGATGTGATTGATCGTTATTTTACTGGGACACAGTCTAAGTTATCGGGTATTTCGATTGATCAAATTGATGCTGAAAATAAAGCACGTCAACAAAGTGATGATAATTATCTTGCATCAGGTAGTACATTCCAATGGAGACAACAAGGTCAACATCATGCTTTTAATCCGGAATCTATTTTCTTATTGCAGCACGCATGTAAAGAAAATGACTATGCGCAATTTAAAGCATACTCTGAAGCGGTGAACAAAAATAGAACAGATCACATTAGACATTTACTTGAATTTAAAGCATGTACACCGATTGACATCGACCAAGTTGAACCGGTAAGTGACATTGTCAAACGCTTTAATACAGGGGCGATGAGTTATGGATCGATTTCAGCGGAAGCACATGAAACGTTAGCACAAGCCATGAACCAATTAGGTGGAAAGAGTAATAGTGGTGAAGGTGGCGAAGATGCAAAACGTTATGAAGTACAAGTTGATGGAAGCAACAAAGTAAGTGCGATTAAACAAGTTGCTTCTGGGCGTTTTGGTGTAACTAGTGATTATTTACAACATGCCAAAGAAATTCAAATTAAAGTTGCGCAAGGTGCAAAGCCTGGTGAAGGTGGTCAATTACCTGGTACTAAGGTATATCCGTGGATTGCGAAGACAAGAGGGTCAACGCCAGGTATCGGTCTGATTTCACCACCGCCACATCATGATATTTATTCAATAGAAGATTTAGCGCAACTGATACATGATTTAAAAAATGCGAATAAAGATGCAGATATCGCGGTAAAATTAGTTTCGAAAACAGGTGTTGGTACCATTGCATCTGGGGTGGCAAAAGCATTTGCAGATAAAATTGTCATCAGTGGTTACGATGGTGGTACAGGGGCTTCACCTAAAACGAGTATTCAGCATGCCGGTGTTCCTTGGGAGATTGGTTTAGCAGAAACACATCAAACATTAAAACTAAACGACTTAAGAAGTCGTGTTAAGTTAGAAACAGACGGTAAGTTATTAACTGGTAAAGATGTAGCGTACGCATGTGCGCTTGGAGCGGAAGAATTTGGATTTGCAACTGCACCATTAGTGGTGTTGGGCTGTATTATGATGCGTGTATGCCATAAAGATACATGTCCAGTAGGAGTTGCAACTCAAAACAAAGATTTACGTGCTTTATATAGAGGTAAAGCACATCATGTTGTTAATTTTATGCATTTTATTGCACAAGAATTAAGAGAAATTTTAGCATCTTTAGGTTTGAAACGTGTAGAAGACTTAGTTGGAAGAACTGATTTATTACAACGATCATCAACATTAAAAGTGAATAGCAAAGCGGCTAGTATTGATGTTGAAAAACTGTTATGTCCTTTCGATGGGCCAAACACAAAAGAAATTCAACAAAATCATAATCTTGAGCATGGATTTGATTTAACAAATTTATATGAAGTAACGAAGCCGTATATTGCTGAAGGGCGTCGCTATACAGGTAGCTTTACAGTAAATAATGAACAACGTGATGTAGGAGTTATTACAGGTAGTGAGATTTCGAAACAATATGGAGAAGCAGGACTTCCTGAAAATACAATTAATGTTTATACGAATGGTCATGCTGGTCAAAGTCTTGCAGCATATGCACCGAAAGGCTTAATGATTCATCATACTGGAGATGCGAATGACTATGTTGGTAAAGGATTATCTGGTGGTACGGTCATTGTCAAAGCACCTTTTGAAGAACGACAAAATGAAATTATTGCTGGTAACGTCTCATTCTATGGTGCGACAGGTGGTAAGGCATTTATTAACGGTAGTGCAGGAGAAAGATTCTGTATTAGAAATAGTGGTGTAGATGTTGTCGTTGAAGGTATCGGTGACCATGGATTAGAGTACATGACTGGTGGACATGTCATTAATTTAGGTGATGTAGGTAAGAACTTCGGTCAAGGTATGAGTGGTGGTATTGCTTACGTTATCCCGTCTGATGTAGAAGCTTTTGTTGAAAATAATCAACTAGATACGCTTTCGTTTACAAAGATTAAACACCAAGAAGAAAAAGCATTCATTAAGCA
This sequence comes from Staphylococcus sp. HMSC36A10, assembly GCF_001838845.1. Classification (NCBI taxonomy): domain Bacteria; kingdom Bacillati; phylum Bacillota; class Bacilli; order Caryophanales; family Staphylococcaceae; genus Staphylococcus; species Staphylococcus sp. HMSC36A10. The sequence continues at coordinate 11,109 of NZ_KV839106.1, read as the reverse complement.
AATGCTGGAAGAACATGTGTCACACACGAATAGTACGAGAGCGATTCATGTGTTAAAACATTTTGATCGCATTGAAGATGTCGTCGTTAAAGTTATTCCTAAAGATTATCAATTAATGATGCAAAAAATTCATTTGCACAAATCATTACATGACAATGAAGATGAAGCGATGTTAGCTGCATTTTACGATGACAGTAAAACAATCGACGCTAAACATAAACCAGCCGTTGTGTATTAAGGAAAGGGGGAGATACGATGGGTGAATTTAAAGGATTTATGAAGTATGACAAACAGTACTTAGGTGAATTATCACTGGTAGACCGTTTGAAGCATCATAAAGCATATCAACAACGATTTACTAAAGAAGATGCCTCTATCCAAGGTGCACGATGTATGGATTGTGGAACGCCGTTTTGTCAAACCGGACAACAGTATGGTAGGGAAACAATAGGTTGTCCAATTGGAAACTACATTCCTGAATGGAACGACTTAGTGTATCATCAAGATTTTAAAACTGCTTATGAACGCTTAAGCGAAACAAATAACTTTCCTGACTTTACAGGGCGTGTATGTCCTGCACCATGCGAAAGTGCTTGTGTGATGAAGATTAATAGAGAATCGATTGCGATTAAAGGTATTGAACGCACAATTATTGATGAAGCTTTTGAAAATGGTTGGGTAGCGCCGAAAGTTCCGAGTCGCCGTAGAGATGAAAAAGTGGCAATCGTTGGAAGCGGTCCAGCAGGATTAGCTGCTGCTGAAGAACTTAATCTACTAGGATATCAAGTAACTATTTATGAACGTGCTAGAGAATCAGGCGGTTTATTAATGTATGGTATTCCGAATATGAAACTTGATAAAGATGTGGTTCGACGTCGTATTAAGTTAATGGAAGAAGCGGGCATTACTTTCATTAATGGTGTTGAAGTAGGCGTTGATATTGATAAAGCAACGTTAGAATCTGAGTATGATGCCATTATATTATGTACTGGTGCACAAAAAGGTAGAGATTTACCTTTAGAAGGACGCATGGGTGATGGTATACATTTCGCTATGGATTATTTAACTGAACAAACGCAGTTGTTAAATGGAGAAATTGATGATATAACAATAACTGCAAAAGATAAGAATGTCATTATCATTGGTGCTGGTGATACAGGGGCAGACTGTGTAGCGACAGCATTAAGAGAAAATTGTAAATCGATTGTTCAATTTAATAAATATACGAAATTGCCAGAAGCAATTACATTTACAGAAAATGCATCATGGCCTTTAGCAATGCCGGTGTTTAAAATGGACTATGCGCACCAAGAGTACGAAGCTAAGTTTGGTAAGGAACCACGTGCATATGGTGTTCAAACAATGCGTTACGATGTTGACGATAAAGGACACATACGTGGTTTGTATACTCAAATTTTAGAGCAAGGCGAAAATGGTATGGTCATGAAAGAAGGACCTGAAAGATTTTGGCCTGCTGACCTTGTATTATTATCAATCGGCTTCGAAGGTACAGAACCAACAGTACCGAATGCTTTTAACATTAAAACGGATAGAAATCGAATCGTGGCGGATGATACAAACTATCAAACTAATAATGAAAAGGTATTTGCTGCTGGAGATGCTAGACGTGGTCAAAGTTTAGTTGTATGGGCGATTAAAGAAGGTAGAGGCGTAGCGAAAGCAGTAGATCAGTATTTAGCGAGTAAAGTTTGTGTATAATCTTTGTATGGAAATGGTGGTTACGTTGACGTTGTGGCATGCTGAATCGAGTTTGAAATAATCTAGTATCTATCAACGTCACATGCCATCTTTGTAACCTAAAAACAAAGGTTTGTAAGACAACAAATCGATTAATTATAAGTAGTGATTTTTTACATTCGTTTATAGGTCAACTGTAGTGGAAGACAATGATTTGTGGTAATCATGTAATGCTTAAAAACAATATTGACTTTTACAGAACGTTCATATATGATAAATATTGTGTTTAGGAGGAATACCCAAGTCCGGCTGAAGGGATCGGTCTTGAAAACCGACAGGGGCTTAACGGCTCGCGGGGGTTCGAATCCCTCTTCCTCCGCCATCAATATTTATATTAAATACTATATATAATGAAGGTAAGTGCTCAAATTTTGAGTATTTGCCTTTTTTATTTGTCTTTGAATGGCTCGTTTTTTTAGCTATAGAAATGATAGGGCATTGAGATTGGAAGGGCATTTGGCTTGTGCAATATACATAGCTAAATGTCTTTTTTGTTTTGTGAAATATGATGGATGGCTTGTGTGGGCAAGTTTGCTATTTATAGATATGCATTTTTCAATTTAGGAGTTGGCCATGCATCTACACTTTATAATGGTGAGAGCGTGGTGAGGTATTGTTAATCACGCAATTGTAGCGAGGAGTTATTGCTACATATGTCGTTATGGCTCATTGATTTTCTGAAATGGCTACCCCAGATAATTGTGACAAAATAAAAAATATTTGTTGAAAGCCTTTACATAACTTGTCTAGACAAGTTATACTCGTTTTAAGACATTAAGGGAGTGAAATATATGGCTGTAAAAAGAGAAGATGTAAAAGCCATCGTAAGCGCTATTGGGGGAAAAGAAAATCTTGAAGCTGCAACGCATTGTGTAACACGATTACGTTTAGTGCTTAAAGATGAAAGCAAAGTTGATAAAGACGCATTAAGTAATAACGCGTTGGTCAAGGGGCAGTTCAAAGCAGACCATCAATATCAAATTGTCATTGGTCCAGGAACAGTCGATGAAGTGTATAAGCAGTTTATTGATGAAACAGGTGCTCAAGAAGCTTCGAAAGATGAAGCGAAACAAGCAGCTGCGCAAAAAGGGAATCCAGTACAACGTTTGATCAAATTGTTAGGGGATATTTTTATACCAATATTACCTGCGATTGTGACAGCTGGTTTGTTAATGGGGATCAATAATTTACTTACAATGAAAGGTTTATTTGGTCCAAAAGCACTTATTGAGATGTATCCACAAATTGCTGATATTTCAAACATCATTAATGTGATTGCGAGTACGGCATTTATTTTCTTACCAGCATTAATTGGTTGGAGTAGTATGCGTGTATTTGGTGGTAGTCCGATTCTAGGCATAGTCTTAGGTTTGATTTTAATGCATCCGCAATTAGTATCTCAGTATGATTTGGCAAAAGGGAATATTCCGACGTGGAACTTATTTGGCTTAGAGATTAAGCAGTTGAATTACCAAGGTCAAGTGTTGCCAGTTTTAATTGCAGCTTATGTTCTAGCTAAAATTGAAAAAGGATTAAATAAAGTCGTTCACGATTCGATAAAAATGTTGGTCGTTGGACCCGTAGCGCTTTTAGTTACTGGATTTTTAGCATTTATTATCATTGGACCAGTTGCGTTGTTGATTGGTACAGGTATTACATCTGGTGTTACATTTATATTCCAACATGCAGGATGGCTTGGCGGAGCAATATATGGATTGTTATATGCACCACTTGTAATTACAGGACTACACCATATGTTTTTAGCAGTAGATTTCCAATTGATGGGTAGCAGCTTAGGTGGTACGTACTTATGGCCAATCGTTGCGATTTCCAATATTTGTCAGGGCTCTGCAGCATTTGGAGCATGGTTTGTCTATAAACGTCGTAAAATGGTTAAAGAAGAAGGCTTGGCATTAACATCTTGTATTTCTGGTATGTTAGGTGTTACTGAACCAGCCATGTTTGGTGTGAACTTACCTCTGAAATATCCATTTATCGCTGCGATATCAACATCTTGTGTATTGGGGGCAATCGTTGGTATGAATAACGTACTTGGAAAAGTTGGTGTTGGTGGCGTGCCAGCATTCATTTCAATTCAAAAAGAATTTTGGCCAGTATATCTCATTGTGACAGCTATTGCTATTGTTGTACCATGTATACTAACAATTGTGATGTCTCATTTTAGTAAACAAAAAGCGAAAGAAATTGTTGAAGATTAATAAAATAAAAAAGGGGCGTTCGTTATTTGGACGTCCTTTATTACGTTATAAGGTGGTAATTGTGTGTCGAAAGAAATAGATTGGAGAAAATCCGTTGTATATCAAATTTATCCTAAGTCGTTTAATGATACGACGGGGAATGGTATAGGAGATATCAATGGAATTATAGAAAAATTGGATTATATCAAGTTATTGGGTGTTGATTATATTTGGTTAACACCAGTGTATGAATCACCGATGAATGATAATGGCTATGATATCAGCAATTATTTAGAAATCAATGAAGACTTTGGAACGATGGATGATTTTGAAAAGTTAATCAAAGTTGCTCATCAAAAAGACTTGAAAGTGATGTTAGATATTGTCATTAATCATACGTCGACGGAGCATGAATGGTTTAAAGAAGCCCGTAAATCTAAAGACAACCCTTATAGAGATTATTACTTTTTCAGATCATCTGAAGACGGGCCGCCAACAAATTGGCATTCTAAATTCGGTGGTAATGCATGGAAGTTTGATTCTGAGACAGATGAATATTATTTACATTTATTTGATGTCAGTCAAGCTGATTTAAATTGGGATAATCCGGAAGTACGTCAATCGTTATATCGCATAGTCAATCATTGGATAGACTTCGGCGTTGATGGTTTTCGATTTGATGTCATTAACTTAATTTCTAAAGGTGAATTTAAGGACTCTGACAAAATAGGTAAAGAATTTTATACGGATGGTCCTAGAGTGCATGAGTTTCTGCATGAATTAAATCGTCAAACGTTTGGTAACACTGACATGATGACTGTAGGAGAAATGTCTTCGACGACGATTGAAAATTGTATTAAGTATACACAGCCAGAACGCCAAGAATTGAATAGTGTTTTTAATTTTCATCATCTAAAGGTTGATTATGTTGATGGTGAAAAGTGGACAAATGCGAAGCTTGATTTTCATAAGTTAAAGAAAATTCTGATGCAATGGCAACGAGGTATTTATGACGGTGGCGGATGGAACGCGATTTTCTGGTGTAATCATGATCAGCCACGGGTAGTGTCTAGATTTGGTGATGATACGTCGGAAGAGATGAGGATACAAAGTGCTAAAATGTTAGCTATCGCACTGCATATGTTGCAAGGGACGCCATATATTTACCAAGGTGAAGAAATTGGTATGACGGACCCACATTTTACATCAATAGCACAATATCGTGATGTTGAATCGATTAATGCCTACCATCAGTTGTTAAGTGAAGGGCATGCTGAAGCGGATGTGTTAGCGATTTTAGGACAGAAGTCACGAGACAATTCGAGAACGCCTATGCAATGGAGTGATGATGTTAATGCTGGATTTACAGCTGGTAAGCCTTGGATTGATATTTCGGAAAATTATCATCAGGTCAACGTTAGACAAGCACTTCAGAATAAAGAGTCTATTTTCTATACGTATCAAAAATTAATACAATTAAGACATACGCATGATATTATTACGTATGGAGACATTGTGCCACGTTTTATGGATCATGATCATTTATTTGTTTATGAACGTCATTATAAGAATCAACAATGGCTAGTAATTGCGAATTTCTCAGCATCGGCTGTTGATTTGCCAGAAGGATTGGCTAGAGAAGGTTGTGTTGTGATTCAAACAGGCACAGTGGAAAATAATACGATAAGCGGGTTTGGTGCAATTGTAATCGAAACAAACGCGTAAAATAAATTGAGTGGATGCGTTTATATGGCGAAACAAAAAAAGTTTATGAAGATTTATGAGGCGTTGAAAGAAGATATATTAAACGGGCAGATTCAATATGGTGAACAAATTCCGTCTGAACATGATTTGGTGCAATTGTACCAGTCATCTCGAGAGACCGTGCGTAAGGCATTAGATTTGTTGGCATTAGACGGCATGATTCAAAAGATTCATGGTAAAGGGTCACTTGTCATTTATCAGGAGGTTACAGAGTTTCCATTTTCTGAACTTGTTAGTTTTAAAGAAATGCAAGAAGAAATGGGCGTCGCATATTTAACTGAAGTTGTTGTGAATGAGGTTGTTGAAGCGCATGAAGTTCCAGAAGTTCAACATGCTTTAAACATCAATTCTAGTGAATCACTCATTCATATTGTTAGAACTCGTCGGCTTAACCAACATGTGAAGATTGTTGATGAAGATTATTTTCTAAAGTCGATTGTTTCAGATATAGGTAATGATGTTGCGAGTGATTCTATTTATGATTATTTGGAAAAGGTATTAAATCTTAATATTAGTTATTCAAGTAAGTCTATTACTTTTGAACCGTTTGATGAACAAGCATATCAATTGTTTGGTGATGTATCGGTGGCTTATTCAGCAACAGTTCGAAGTATTGTGTATTTAGAAAATACAATGCCGTTTCAATATAATATTTCAAAACATCTTGCAAATGAATTTAAATTTAACGACTTCTCAAGACGTCGTATAAAGTAAACAATGATATAAATGATTTATACTTGCAATTAACTATTAAAATATAGTAATATATATCTTGCCGTGCTAGGTGGGGAGGTAGCGGTTCCCTGTACTCGAAATCCGCTTTATGCGAGGCTTAATTCCTTTGTTGAGGCCGTATTTTTGCGAAGTCTGCCCAAAGCACGTAGTGTTTGAAGATTTCGGTCCTATGCAATATGAACCCATGAACCATGTCAGGTCCTGACGGAAGCAGCATTAAGTGGATCATCATATGTGCCGTAGGGTAGCCGAGATTTAGCTAACGACTTTGGTTACGTTCGTGAATTACGTTCGATGCTTAGGTGCACGGTTTTTTATTTTTTAAATATTAAACCGATTATTAAGAGTTGAAAATATATATTTATAGAAGCTACTTTCTTGAAGACAATTCAGCGTATTATACGTGGAACATGTTTGTGGGAAGTAGCTTTTTTATATGTGAAGTTTGATTCAAGTGAACTCGATGCGCAGTTTGAATGATTTTTGTGTCAATGAAAAGTAAGAAGTTATTATTTGATGATAAAGAAATGATGGTGAAATGAGGGGGAGTATCTTACAATAGAATTATTAATGAGATACGTTATGATTATTGACAATCAAATGCCTACGGAGGACATATGCAAATATATTTAAGTACTTTAACAGAGTTAGATTATGATAAATCTTTAAATAGTATTGAAGAAAGTTTTGATGATAATCCTGAAACGAGTTGGCAAGCACGTGCGAAAGTAAAACATTTAAGAAAATCTCCTTGCTATAATTTTGAATTAGAAGTAATAGCGAAAAATGAAAATAACGATGTCGTTGGACACGTTTTATTAATTGAAGTAGAAATTAATAGTGATGATAAGACGTATTATGGTTTGGCGATTGCCTCTTTATCAGTTCATCCTGAATTACGTGGACAAAAATTAGGTCGTGGCTTGGTTCAAGCAGTAGAAGAGCGTGCCAAAGCACAAGAGTATAGTACGGTTGTTGTAGACCATTGTTTTGACTACTTTGAAAAGTTGGGTTATCAAAATGCTGCTGAGTATGACATTAAATTAGAATCTGGTGATGCACCGTTACTTGTAAAATATTTATGGGATAATTTGACGGATGCACCACACGGAATCGTAAAATTTCCAGAACATTTTTATTAATTGTTCAATTAAGAAGTAAAGGTATTATCATGCTATAATGAGAGGTAATTGTTTATGGAGGTGCTAACTTGAATTATCAAGCCTTATATCGTATGTACAGACCCCAAAGTTTCGAGGATGTCGTCGGACAAGAACATGTCACGAAGACATTGCGCAATGCGATTTCGAAAGAAAAACAGTCGCATGCTTATATTTTTAGTGGTCCGAGAGGTACGGGGAAAACGAGTATTGCCAAAGTGTTTGCTAAAGCAATCAACTGTCTAAATAGCACTGATGGAGAACCTTGTAATGAATGTCATATTTGTAAAGGCATTACGCAGGGGACTAATTCAGATGTGATAGAAATTGATGCTGCTAGTAATAATGGCGTTGATGAAATAAGAAATATTAGAGACAAAGTTAAATATGCACCAAGTGAATCGAAATATAAAGTTTATATTATAGATGAGGTGCACATGCTAACAACAGGTGCTTTTAATGCCCTTTTAAAGACGTTAGAAGAACCTCCAGCACACGCTATTTTTATATTGGCAACGACAGAACCACATAAAATCCCTCCAACAATCATTTCTAGGGCACAACGTTTTGATTTTAAAGCAATTAGCCTAGATCAAATTGTTGAACGTTTAAAATTTGTAGCAGATGCACAACAAATTGAATGTGAAGATGAAGCCTTGGCATTTATCGCTAAAGCGTCTGAAGGGGGTATGCGTGATGCATTAAGTATTATGGATCAGGCTATTGCATTTGGTGATGGTACGTTAACATTGCAAGATGCGTTGAATGTCACAGGTAGCGTACATGATGAAGCGTTGGATCACTTGTTTGATGATATTGTACAAGGTGACGTACAAGCATCTTTTAAAAAATACCATCAGTTTATAACAGAGGGTAAAGAAGTGAATCGCCTAATAAATGATATGATTTATTTTGTCAGAGATACGATTATGAATAAAACATCTGAGAAAGATACTGAGTATCGAGCACTGATGAACTTAGAATTAGATATGTTATATCAAATGATTGATCTTATTAATGATACATTAGTGTCGATTCGTTTTAGTGTGAATCAAAACGTTCATTTTGAAGTGTTGTTAGTAAAATTAGCTGAGCAGATTAAGGGTCAACCACAAGTGATTGCGAATGTAGCTGAACCAGCACAAATTGCTTCATCGCCAAACACAGATGTATTGTTGCAACGTATGGAACAGTTAGAGCAAGAACTAAAAACACTAAAAGCACAAGGAGTGAGTGTCGCTCCTGCTCAAAAATCTTCGAAAAAGCCTGCGAGAGGCATACAAAAATCTAAAAATGCATTTTCAATGCAACAAATTGCAAAAGTGCTAGATAAAGCGAATAAGGCAGATATCAAATTGTTGAAAGATCATTGGCAAGAAGTGATTGATCATGCCAAAAACAATGATAAAAAATCACTCGTTAGTTTATTGCAAAATTCGGAACCTGTGGCGGCAAGTGAAGATCACGTACTTGTGAAATTTGAGGAAGAGATCCATTGTGAAATCGTCAATAAAGACGACGAGAAACGTAGTAGTATAGAAAGTGTTGTATGTAATATCGTTAATAAAAACGTTAAAGTTGTTGGTGTACCATCAGATCAATGGCAAAGAGTTCGAACGGAGTATTTACAAAATCGTAAAAACGAAGGCGATGATATGCCAAAGCAACAAGCACAACAAACAGATATTGCTCAAAAAGCAAAAGATCTTTTCGGTGAAGAAACTGTACATGTGATAGATGAAGAGTGATACATGACAAGCGATATAATCGTATGTATAATGAAAGAAACATCATTTTATTGATAAATATTTATTGATTTTCAAGGAGGAAATGGAATATGCGCGGTGGCGGAAACATGCAACAAATGATGAAACAAATGCAAAAAATGCAAAAGAAAATGGCTCAAGAACAAGAAAAACTTAAAGAAGAGCGTATTGTAGGAACAGCTGGCGGTGGCATGGTTACAGTTACTGTAACTGGTCATAAAGAAGTTGTCGACGTTGAAATCAAAGAAGAAGCTGTAGACCCAGATGATATTGAAATGCTACAAGACTTAGTGTTAGCAGCTACTAATGAAGCGATGAATAAAGCTGATGAGCTTACTCAAGAACGTTTAGGTAAACATACTCAAGGCTTAAACATCCCTGGAATGTGATCATAGATGCATTATCCAGAACCTATATCAAAACTTATTGATAGCTTTATGAAATTGCCAGGCATTGGTCCAAAGACAGCCCAACGTCTGGCTTTTCATACCTTAGATATGAAAGAAGACGATGTTGTTCAGTTTGCCAAAGCATTAGTAGATGTTAAGAGAGAATTAACATATTGTAGCGTATGTGGTCACATTACTGAAAATGATCCATGTTATATTTGTGAAGATAAGCAAAGAGATCGTTCAGTTATTTGTGTTGTGGAAGATGACAAAGATGTCATAGCTATGGAAAAAATGAGAGAATACAAAGGTTTATATCACGTTTTACATGGGTCTATTTCGCCTATGGATGGCATTGGACCAGAAGATATTAATATTCCTTCATTGATTGAACGCTTGAAAAACGATGAAGTTAGCGAATTAATCTTAGCTATGAACCCGAACTTAGAGGGGGAATCTACAGCCATGTATATTTCTAGATTAGTTAAGCCTATAGGTATCAAAGTGACGAGATTAGCACAAGGGTTATCGGTAGGTGGCGATTTAGAGTATGCTGACGAAGTAACATTATCTAAAGCAATCGCAGGTAGAACAGAAATGTAATGTCTTCTATTAAACATTTTTGATTTTAATACTATAGTAAGAAAAGTCACAGTGTAATCATTGTGGCTTTTTTTATGGTGTGGTGTGATGTACTACTTTATTTGCGGTGTGGCGGTGGTATGGTTTACCTAGTTTTACTGAGGGATGGGTAATCTTTAGGAAGCAAGCCGTTGGTTGTGATTTGTTACTTCTAATAGTAATGATGTGAATTGGATTATCGAATTAGATCTATGGTTATGGTGTGTTGGTGCTATTAATTTGATAAATGCGGTTAATGGTTAATGACTATGCAAATGAAATTCTTTTGTAATTGAAATGATAGATGCTGGCTTAGTAGTTGTACTTCTTTGGTCTAAAGTTTATTAAATCAGCCTGTATAGCGGTGTTTTGAGAGGTTATTTAAAACTTGTAAATTTATTTTTAATTTCTGGTAAAAAAATAAAGTTCTGTTTTGCGGTTTTTTTGATTGATATGGTTAGAGAAAAATCTGTTTCTTGTTCTAAAAAACGTACTATTTATAAGTGGGGATTTTTTAAGTTCGATTTTTAGGATAAGGGCGTTCAGTACAGATGGCAAAGGTGTAATTTTTACTGTTGTTAAGCAGTTTGAAAGCCTGTATAGTATTTATTTGTTGAGGCAAACAAAACAACTCAACTTAAGAAATAACTTGAATTACTAACGAAAATTAATTTTAAAAAGTTGTTGACTTAAATGTTAATAAAATGTATAATTAATT
>NZ_KV839105.1:51551-117895 GCF_001838845.1 Staphylococcus sp. HMSC36A10 | reverse complement strand
AAATTGATGTAGAGCCTGTTTTTGGATTTATGAAAGCTATTTTGGGTTTCACTCGAATGTCAGTCAGTTCGAGGAATAAATAAAGTTAAACGAGAGCTAGGTTTTGTATTAATGGCACTTAATATAAGGAAAATAGCAGCTCAACGAGCTGTACATTATAAAATACATATCAAAAAAGCTGATTTCTATCAAATAATTAATAGAAATCAGCTTTTTTACATTGCCTAAGAACTTAATGTCCCAAGCCCTTATTTATAGTGTAATATTAATCTTCTTCTCCGTAATTCGGCTTTTCAATATAACCTTCTTCTTCTAACAATCTCTCAAGGTTTTGTTTTAATTCAAGTTTATCCCCTAAATTATCGATGACATGATCGGCCATTCGACTTTTTTTATCAATAGAAATTTGGCTATAGACACGAGCTTTCGCATCTTCTAATGACAAATTATTACGTTGCATTAAACGATCCATTTGTATACTTTCAGAAGTGTATACAACCCACACTTCGTCTACTGTATTTTCCAATTCATTTTCAAATAATAATGGAATATCCATGATTACATTATATCCTTGTTTTAAATATTCTTGCTTTTCTTCTTCCATAATATCTCGCACGATAGGATGTATGATAGCATTTAATTCTAAGCGTTTTTCTGGATGGTTAAACACTAAATCACCCATATAACGACGATTCATCTCACCATTTTCATCAATTGCTTCATCACCAAAGACTTCTCGTACTTGAGCTAAACCTTTACTCCCCTTTTTAACAGCTTCCCTGGCTGCTTTATCAGCATCTACTACTTTAAAACCGAATACGGATAAGAGTTCTGATACTGTTGATTTTCCTGAGGCGATTCCACCTGTTAGACCAATAACTTTCGGCATAATTTCACTCTTTCTTTATTTTTGACATACTGGACAATAATGACTATTTCTTGTCGCGATGATTTTTGTTTCAATTTGACTTCCACACACTTTGCATACCGGCTGCTTATATACATTAAGATGCAATTGCATCTCACCAGTTTTTCCATCAGCATGACGATAATCTGAAATACTTGTACCGCCATATTTAATACCTTCTTCTAGTACTTCTCTAACATAATAAAAAACCATTTCTTGTTGTTGGTGTGTTAAGTCTTTTACTTTTTTATCTGGTAAAACACCTGCACGAAACAACGCTTCACATGCGTAAATATTTCCACAACCTGCGATTACTTTATGATCCAAAATCACTTGTTTGATTGGTTTATTCTTATTAGACTGTTGATGAATTCGATTTAAATAATACGTCAATGCTTCATTTGAAAAAGGTTCAGGCGCTATTTCTAAAAATGAAGGATAAGATGCTACAGACGCAACATTTCTAATTTCTCCAAAACGACGTATATCTGAATAAATTAACTTTTTGTCATTTGACAACTCAAAAATAACATGCCAATGCTTACGATAATTAGGTATCATAATATCTTCAAGTTCATCTACAATGAAAAAACCACCCGCCATACCTAAATGACTAATTAATGTACGTTGTTCTCGTTTATTATCTAGCTGAAAAACGATATATTTACTTCTTCGTTCTACATTTGTAATGGTATAGCCTTCCGATAAAGTTTTAAAAGTATCTAATTCAATTCCTTTTATAATTGTTTCCTTGCCTTGAGCTTTACCTTCGATTACTTTATCCGAAAATATAACGTGTTCAATTTTTTGATTTATAACGTAGGGTTCAATTCCTCTTTTTACATGTTCTACTTCTGGTAATTCGGGCATACCATTAACCTCACTTTATTTTGCATCATACCAAGTTGCACCATAACTTGAGTCTACTTTTAATGGAACATCTAATTGCAATGCATTTTCCATTATCTCTTCTACAAATTCACTAAATGAATCTACTTCTGACTTAGGTACTTCAAAAATTAATTCATCGTGTACTTGTAATAATAGTTTAGCTTGATATGTTGTCTCTTTCATTTTTTGTGCAAATTTAACCATTGCCAGTTTAATGATATCTGCAGCACTGCCTTGTATTGGCGTATTCATAGCAGTACGTTCAGCAAAGCCGCGTAAATTAAAGTTACGACTCGTAATATCAGGAATATAGCGTCGACGATGTAGCAATGTTTCCACATAACCTAAAGCTTTGGCATCTTTTACAATATCAGACATATATTGTTTTACACCTGGGAAACTAGCTAAATAATCATCAATGAATGCTTTTGCTTTTTTACGAGTAATACCTAAACTTTGACTTAAACCATAATCACTTATCCCATAAACAATTCCAAAGTTAACCGCTTTTGCTTGACGACGCATTAAACTATCGACTTGATCAGCCTCTACACCAAATACTTTCATAGCAGTTGCTGTATGAATATCATCGCCGTTGATAAATGCTTCTTTCATACTCTCATCTTGTGTAATGTGTGCTAATACACGCAATTCAATTTGAGAATAATCTGCTGATAATATAACGCTATCTTTTGAAGTTGGTTTAAAGGCTTTTCTTATTTTACGCCCTTCTTCAAGTCTAACCGGAATATTTTGTAAATTAGGATCTACACTTGATAAACGTCCAGTTTGCGCTAAAGTTTGGTTAAAACGTGTATGGATACGTTGATCATCACTAATTACCTTTTGCAATCCTTCAACATAAGTAGACTGTAACTTAGATAATTGACGATATTCTAAAATATAATCAATGATAGGATGTTCACCTTGCAATTGCTCTAAGACATCTACAGCAGTAGAATATCCTGTTTTCGTCTTTTTAATAACAGGTAATTGTAATGTCTCAAACAATACAACACCTAATTGCTTAGGAGAATTTATATTAAAATCTTCACCAGCTGCATCATGGATATTTCGAATCAAGACGTCTAATTTTTCTTGAATTTCTTTTTCCATTTCTTCTAAATCATGAACATCTGTAAATATACCAATTTCTTCCATTTCACTTAAAATCTTAGCTAGCGGTAGCTCTAAATCAGCTAAGAGTTCTACCTGATTGTATTCTTCTAATTGTTTATCCATATTTGGTTTCGCAAAGTAAATTGCATCAGTAATAGAAGCAACATATGGATTTAAAACATCATCTTCAGGTACCTTAAATTTCTTACCTTTTCCATATATACTCACATCGTCTTTCACAAAACTTTGACCGTACAATGAAACAACTGATTGAACATCACTAATCGTACGAGATGGATCAATTATATAACTGGCCAACATAATATCGAAAGAAATATTTTGAATATCAATTCCCAATCTATGTGATGCTACATATGTTTTTTTAGCATCATATACTACTTTTTTCGTATTCGGATTTTCTAACCATGAAACTAGTTCGGCATAATTATTTATGTCATCCGCATTAATTACAATATGTTTCTCACCTGTAAATAAAGAGAATTTTAAAATATTATTTCGCAAATAGTTACCACCGTCTAATTCGAAATGGATGGCCGCTTCTTTCAATGAAGTAAAATCAATATTATCAAAAGACGTTTCAATTTCAAATGTCTTTTCTATTGCATCTTCAACGCTTGCTGATTGATCAATGTCAGCCAACAATTGTTTGAATTCTAACTTCTTAAACAATTCGATTTTTTCTTGTTGTTCATCTTGATGAGTCATTAACGTATCTTCAAGTTTTACTTCAATCGGACTATCTACATTAATCGTTGCTAATTCTTTACTCATTAATGCATCTTCTTTGCTATTTTGAAGTTTTTCTTTTAACTTTTTACCTGAAATTTCATCTAAATGTTCATAGACACCTTCTACTGTGTCAAATTGGTTTAGCAATTTTATTGCTGTTTTCTCTCCAACACCTGCAACACCTGGTATATTATCAGAAGTATCTCCCATTAATCCTTTCATATCAATAATTTGATTAGGTGTTAACCCATTGTATTTTTCCGCAATAAAGTCAGGTGTATAATGATCAACATCAGTAACACCTTTTTTAGTGTAATAAATGGTTACATTATCCGTTGCAAGTTGTGTTAAATCTCGGTCTCCCGTAATAATAATTGTCTGAAAGCCCGCTTTATCTGCTTCTTTACTTAAAGTTCCGATAATATCATCTGCCTCATAGTTATCTAATTCATAACGTTTAATATGATAAGCATCTAATAATTGGCGAATATAAGGAAATTGCTCACTTAGTTCAGGCGGCGTTTTCTGGCGTCCACCTTTATATTCACTATATTTTTCATGTCTGAAAGTCGTTTTACCTGCATCAAACGCTACTAAAAAATGATTTGGCTTTTCTTCTTTTAAAATCTTCTCTAGTAACATTGCAAAACCATATACTGCATTGGTATGAATGCCTGCTTTGTTTGATAACAAAGGTAATGCATAAAAAGCTCTAAAACTTAAGCTATTACCATCGATTAATACTAATTTATTCACAATTTTAACCTCCAGAACTAATTTATATATATTTTAGCATATTCGACTGTGATGTCGTAATTAAAGAAACTATCTCATAGAGTATTTATACACGACCTAATTTCAAATAAAACAAGTGCCTATATAGACTTAGCTAAAAAATAAAAAAGACATAATCATGATTGTTCTTGATGAGCACTCCATAAAGTCAGGTTAAAAGTCCAACTTTTGAGATGCACATTATCATTTCATGATTATGTCTACTTTTTAATATTTTTATGCTGCTATTTTAAATTTTTATAGGTAAGAATAAGTTATGAATCGTCTGAACCAAATGGAATATATTTAACTTTGGTCATTTTCGGTAATTCTTCATAATTATTAAACCACTCTTGGTAATTTTTATTGATTGGTGACGGATGATGCATATAATGTTCAAACGGCAATGATTCCACTGTATAAACCTCTTGTCGTGGATGATCTTTAATTTGTTGTTTTAATAACTGAACTCTTTTTTCATGTTCATAATGAACATAAATAAATGCACTAAGATATATCACAGCTAAAACTAGTGATGCACCTTTAATAAAATTAACATTGATTGACTTATATTTCCGAAATTCTTTTAATAAAATAATTAAAATGATTACATGTATCGTATAAACAATCAAAAAATTACCTGGTTCAATTGGAGTAACAATGACTAGTGTCGACGCCGAAACACATATTGCAATAAGTAAGGAATATAAAGTAATTTGTGTTTTACGATCATTAATAGACAAATAAATACCTACAAATATCGAAAACGCAAAGTAACCACATACAATTACGTTCACAAAACCAACCAATCCAATATCTGTATTTTTATTTAATAAAAACTGATTGTAAAATAGTAAATAATAAAGCGGTAAAGTGATAAATCCTATCATAATGATACGACGCTTTAATATTGTTAAATGTACATACCGATCACTTCTAAGCAGTAGATAAATAATAAGCGCTGCAATCATACTTAAAATTATAATCTGACTGAAAATGACACCATATGGAAGTGACGTTGATATCATTTCTGCAAATTTTGAAAAGATACCTTGATTATTTGAAACTTGTTGATATTCTGATCCTTCAAATAAAATTTTGCGATAATTTGGATTGGAAAACATAATGATTGTACCTATAGTAGCAATCATAAATGAAAACAATAATTTATAATTAAGTGTTCGATTTGCAGTAAATTCATACAGAAAAGCTAAAATTAAAATGATACAGTGGAATAATGTCACATTCTCCATAAATAATTGACCGAAGAAGCATAAAACATAGAATAGTACAGTAACACTTACCGGCTGCTTTTCTTTATATATAATTGCATTAATACAATAATAAATAATAAAGAGTGAAATTAGTGTTGATGTCGCATAATTATAAAATCCTGCAAACCAGCCATATGTATCTGCATAAATAGCACTTGGTAAAATTAACATTAAAGAAAATGCTAACAAATAATAGCTTGTCCACGCTTTACAACGTGTAATGTGCATAATCATCCAAATGATGCCCATACTAATGAGACCATATGAAAGCCAACGTAACCAGCTTACATGTACAGCTATAATTTCAAAGATATTTCCGATATAGCGACCATTAAGTGATGCAAATCCTACTTTTAAAATATCAGTATTATAATTGCTAAACCATTGTAAATCATCGTGCATGAGTGGTAGTAAGATACCCATAAAAGTATAAAACAATAATATCGCAATTAATATCAAAGTTGTCTTGTGTAATTGAATTGTTTTCACTTTGCTAATCCTCAAATCTAGTTAAATTTTCCTCAACTTGTAGGTCGAAAAATTAATTCAATATTTTTAATGTATTTCTAATTTTCACCTATGCATGTTTCCTCAATCAAATTAGATAAACAAGGTATTTAATATTACTTTCAACAATTTATCTAAATCGCCCCTCGTCTTTTTCTATGACGAATGATTACACTTGTCTATTCAAGTGTTTAAATTAAGATTTATTTCCGTTCAAATAAAACTTATTACTTTTTAATTAAGCATCTATTTTAAGCGCGTTACTAAAATTTCTTTATTATAATAAATATATTATAAAATTGCTTGATTCACAACAATCTATTACTTATAACTTACAAATCGACATATGCAAATGACAAAATTGACAACCGAATTTATTCCACTTCATTAACTCTAATTTAATACCAATAGAGATTTGAACGAAATAAAAAAGCAGCAACAACTTCGTGAAAAATACACGCGCTGTTACCACTTTAATTTTTATTCTTTATAATCTTTTAGAATAACTTTGAACGTTGAGCCTTTGCCAACTTGACTATTCACTTCAATATTGCCTTGGTGGGCCTCTACTATATGCTTTGTAATTGATAATCCAAGACCTGTCCCACCAGAATCTCTACTTCGTGCTTTATCTACTCTATAAAATCTTTCAAAAATACGTTGTTGGTCTTCTAATTTAATACCTATACCAAAATCTTGTACTTCGAAAATGACACGAAAGTCATCTCGATACACACGAACGTTAATATCTCCATCTTCATAAGAATAGTTAATTGCATTCGTTAACAAATTCGTGATAACTTGAGCAATTTTACTTTCTTGTGCTTTAACAATGACATCTTTTTCAATATCAGTATGAATGGAAATATTTTTTTGATTGGCTTGAGTCATCATATTATCAATAATACGCCGCGTTAAATCTGATAAATTCATATAGTCTGTATCTAACTCTGTATGTTGCTCAATATGCGATAAATCTAACAAATCTGTTACTAAAGATTCTATTCGATTTGATTCTTTTAAAATTATGTTTAAAAACATGTCTAATGATTCCGCATCATTTTTTGCACCATCAATAAGTGTTTCAGCAAACCCCTTAATTGAAGTAATAGGTGTTTTTAATTCATGTGAAACATTTGCTACAAACTCACGTCTTAGATTTTCAAGTTGTTTCAGATTTGTTATGTCATGCATCACAACTAAAATCCCTTGCAAACTTTTTTGAGACCTAGTTAAAATCGGAACGCATGAAATATCAAAGTACTTGGCATGGACTTGGTTTATTGCAACTTCCAATTGTTCATAAATAGGTTTTTCAACTTTAAAACTTTCTAAAATTAATTGCTCAATTTCAGTATTAACATAACCGTGATAGCCTACTTGTTCAATATTATGCGAGATGTTGAACTGTTCATAATACGCTTTATTTGCAACAACGATTTTTCCATTTCGATCTATCATTAAAATAGCACTTGGAATATTTTCAATCGTTGTTTTTAAACGGTTGGATTGAATTTTTTGCTCATTATTAAGCTTTTGAAGGCGTCGTGCTAAATCATTGGTAGACACAAAAAGCGCTTTAGTTTCTACAACATTACTTTCAGGTACACGTATGTGATAATAACCATTTGCCAACAATTGTGTTGCATAAGTAACTTCTTGAATGGGACGGATTAATGTACGCTTAAAACTACGGCTTGCAAAATACAGACAAATGAGTACAACTAAACATGTCAAAATAAGATATTTCCACAACGTCCAATGCATTTCTGTAATATCGTTATTGTAACCTTTAATCCATACATGATAACCGTTAACCTTCTTATTAAAAATAAAAACGTCCCTTTTTTGAATATAGCTATCACTATTTGGGATAGCTTTCAGTTTGCCACTACTAAACACCTTTTTATCATGCTTAGTTATCAATAAATCTATATTTTGCTGTTTTACAATTTCTTTAACTTTATCAATCTCATTATCTTGGACTAAATAAATATATGATCTTGCATCTGTTGCTAGAGCTTGTTCGTGTTTTTCTGATAAAACATATGTGATGGAAGCGTGAATAATAATGCCTAATGTAACAAAACTGATAATTAATATACTGCTTATCAATAACATTAAGCGGTGGTGAAACTTCATCATTGTTCTTTAGGTCTTTCCAATTTATAGCCTAAGCCACGCACAGTTTTAATAAGTTGTGGCTTCTTAGGATTATCTTCTAATTTATCTCTTAAATGACTGATATGTACATCAACAATTCTTGAGTCTCCTGCAAATTCATAATTCCATACCGTATTTAACATATGCTCTCTCGTAATGACTCTGCCTTGTCTTTCTATCAAATAAAGCAAGAGTTCAAATTCTTTCGGTGTTAGCTCCAATAACTCATTATGCTTATATACTTCAAAATAATCGGGTCTAATACGTATCGATCCGATGGTAATATCATCGTCAATCTCTTCTACTTCTTTTACAAATTGAGAACGTCTTAAAATGGCTTTCACACGGGCAACAACTTCTCTAGGTGAAAAAGGCTTAGTCATATAGTCATCGGCACCTAATTCTAAACCTAATACCCGATCAAATTCATCATTTTTCGCCGTTAACATTAATATAGGGACTAAATTTTTATTTGTTCTTACAGTCTTACATACGTCAATGCCATCTTTTTTAGGTAGCATAACATCTAAAATAATTAAATCTGGCTGTTCACTTTCTACCTTTTCTAAAGCCTCATCACCATCAAATGCGACAACAACTTCATAACCAGCTGTTTCTAAGTTATATTTAAGTAATGTTACGATTGAATGTTCGTCATCTACTACCAACACTTTTTGCGACATGGTATGCCTCCCTAACTTATAATTATATTTACATTATAACCGAACTATTTATAAAAATAACATCCTACACATTATCTTTACACATTTTTTACATTACTTTACATATAAATAAAATACTTCTTATATTTCCTTCTATCATTTGCATGACTTACTCTGGGACAACGAAATAAACTTTTTGAAAATATCATTTCTATGCCACTACCTATGCATGAGTTTTACTCATTTATTCCTAAGCTTATGTACACAATCGCTTTGTCTAATTTGTAAGAAACACTATATAATCAATCATTAGTGACTCTTTATTATTTCTATCCTGTTGCCAACTTCAATTCATTTAAAAAGGCGAACCTAGCAATTAAAGTTGCTAGACTCACCTATTTTTATTTTGCTTATTTTAAATTTTTAATCAATTCATCTGCAAATGCTGATGTAGAAACTTCTTCAGCACCATCCATTAAACGGGCAAAGTCATAAGTAACAACTTTTGAAGCAATTGTATCTTCAATTGAATCTGTAATCTTATCTGCCGCTTCTTGCCATCCTAAATGTTCTAACATTAATACAGAACTTAAAATTACTGAAGATGGATTCACTTTATTTAAACCTGCATATTTTGGAGCTGTACCATGTGTTGCTTCAAAAATAGCATGACCTGTTTCATAATTAATGTTTGCACCTGGTGCAATACCAATACCACCAACTTGTGCAGCTAAAGCATCTGAAATATAGTCACCATTCAAGTTCATAGTTGCTACAACATCATGCTCAGCTGGACGAGTTAAAATTTGTTGTAAGAAAATGTCAGCAATAGAATCTTTAATGATAATCTTGCCTTCTTTTTCAGCTTTTTCTTGAGCAGCATTAGCAGCATCTCTGCCTTCATTTTCAACAATTTCGTCATATTGTTGCCAAGTGAATACTTGATCACCAAATTCAGATAATGCTAAATCGTAACCCCACTGCTTAAATGAGCCTTCTGTAAATTTCATAATATTACCTTTATGAACTAAAGTAACTGATTTACGGTTATTATCGACAGCATATTGTATAGCTGCTCTAACTAATCGCTCAGTTCCTTCTTTAGAAACTGGTTTAATACCAATACCTGAAGTTTCTGGGAATCGAATGTTTGTCGCACCCATTTCGTTTTGTAAGAAGTCAATTACCTTTTTAACTTCTGTTGTACCTTCTTTAAATTCAATACCAGCATAAATGTCTTCAGTATTTTCACGGAAAATAACCATATCAACATCTTGTGGACGTTTAACAGGTGATGGTACTCCTTTAAACCAACGTACCGGTCTTAAGCAAGTAAATAAATCTAATTCTTGGCGTAAAGCCACATTTAATGATCTAATACCACCACCAATTGGTGTTGTTAAAGGTCCTTTAACAGCAATTAAATATTCTTTAATTGTATCAAGTGTTTCTTGAGGTAACCATTCACCAGTTGTATCAAATGCTTTTTGGCCAGCTAGCACTTCTTTCCATTCAATGCGTTTTTCGCCATTATAGGCTTTCTCAACAGCAGCATCTATAACTCGGCTTGCTGCCTTCCAAATATCCGGTCCAATTCCATCACCGATAATAAATGGGATAATTGGTTCATTAGGTACGTTTAATCCTTCAGTTCCTTGAGTAATTTTTTCTGCAGTCATAGTTATTTTACCTCCAAATTTTACATCTTCATTTTTAATTTGTATTGATTATTTTCTTTCTTCAAGCGGGATATACTTACGATTCGTTTCGCCAATATATTTCGCTCTAGGACGCATAATTCTATTATCTTTATATTGTTCTAAAATATGAGCAATCCATCCTGCAGAACGACTTACAGCAAAGATTGGCGTGAATAAGTCATGAGGTATTTCCATACAGTGATAAACACTCGCACTATAAAAATCAACATTAGGAATTAATCCTTTTTCTTCTGCCATACGTTTTTCCATTTTCACTGACATTTCAAATAATTCTTCACGACCAGCGTCTTTCGTAATTTGACGGCTCATTTCTCTTAAATATTTCGCTCTAGGATCACCATCTTTATATACACGATGACCGAAGCCCATTACTTTATCTTTATTAGCAAATTTTTCATCTAAGTAAGCATCAACATTTTCAATTGACCCAATCTCAGATAACATCGTCATAACTTGTTCGTTTGCACCACCATGTAATGGCCCTTTCAGAGAACCTACGGCTGCTACAATACCTGAGTACATATCTGACAATGATGATACCGCACAACGTGCTGTAAATGCAGATGCGTTCAACTCATGATCAGCGTGTAAAATAAGTGCTTTATTGAAGGCTTCTACTTCTATATCTGTTGGTAATTCCCCACGTAACATATATAGGAAGTTTGCCGCATAACTTAAGTCAGGATTAGGCTTAAGTGGTTCTTTATCTTGTCTTACTCGAGCAAACGCTGTAACTAATGATGCTACTTTAGCCTGTATACGCATTGCTCTTTCATAACGATTTTCATCTGATTCATTTTCAGCATCAGGATCGAAATGTGCAATATATGATAATGACGTACGTAATGCTGTCATTGGATGCACGTGATCTGTAACATACTCCTCAAAATGTGTATACACACGAGGATTTAATGTCATGTATTGATTTAATTTCCCTTTTAGATGAGCAAGCTCTTCTTCGTTTGGCAATCTATAGTTCCATAATAGGAAAATAACTTCTTCAAATTGCGCATTTTCAGCTAGATCATCAATATCATAGCCGGCATAAGTCAATTGACTTTCAATAATTGAACTTATTTTAGTCTCCGCTGCGATAACCCCTTCTAAACCTCTTTGTAATTCTGCCATGATAAATTTCCCCTTTACTGTTTCTTTATGAAATGGCTTTCAACTAATATTATAGCTAAACGCATTTCGTTTGTGAAATATAAAAACTGGCATTATATGTGCAACAATTTTTTTGTAAATCTATGTAAATGTCACAGAATAGCCACAAATAGCACCATTAAAGCTTTTTCAAGATGTGAATAATCCATGAATTTTACAATAGAATTAAATTTTCAATTGGTTATTATATATGATTATAAAAACCAAAGTATATTAACATGGAATTTTACACATTTTTACCGAAAATAATTGTATATATCTCAATATAAGTGCATAATAAACATATCTATATTTAAGGGAGATGTATTATGGCTGAAAAATTACAAAGGGAACTGAGCAATCGCCACATACAATTAATTGCAATTGGCGGTGCAATTGGTACAGGCTTATTCTTAGGTGCTGGTCAAACGATTGCATTAACCGGCCCTTCAATTCTATTAACATACATCATTATAGGATTTATGTTATTTATGTTTATGCGAGGTTTAGGAGAAATCATTATACAGAATACTGAATTTAAATCTTTCGCAGATGTAACCAATACATATATTGGGCCTTTTGCAGGATTTGTTACCGGATGGACATACTGGTTCTGTTGGATTATTACAGGTATGGCTGAAGTAACGGCTGTGGCAAAATATGTTAGCTTTTGGTTCCCAGAAATTCCAAACTGGATAAGTGCACTATTTTGTGTACTGTTATTAATGTCATTCAACCTACTTAGCGCAAGACTTTTCGGAGAATTAGAATTTTGGTTCTCTATCATTAAAATAGCGACAATTATTGGTTTAATAGTAGTTGGTTTCGTCATGATTCTATTTGCATTTAAAACTCAATTCGGGCATGCCAGTTTCACAAATCTATATGAACACGGCATATTCGCTAAAGGTGCTTCTGGATTCTTTATGTCTTTCCAAATGGCATTATTCTCATTTGTAGGAATTGAAATGATTGGTGTTACAGCTGGGGAAACAAAAGATCCAGTTAAAACAATTCCAAAAGCAATTAACAGTGTACCCATTAGAATTTTAATATTTTACGTTGGTGCGTTAGCGGTTATCATGTCTATTATCCCTTGGCAGCAAGTTGATCCTGATAACAGTCCATTCGTAAAATTATTCGCATTGATCGGAATTCCGTTTGCTGCGGGCTTGATTAATTTTGTAGTATTAACCGCTGCTGCTTCATCATGTAATAGTGGTATATTCTCAAATAGCCGTATGCTTTTCGGTTTATCAAGTCAACAACAAGCACCTCCAAACTTTTCTAAAACGAATAAATATGGCGTTCCACATGTTGCAATCTTTGCTTCATCAGCATTATTACTTGTGGCAGCATTACTAAACTATATTTTCCCAGATGCGACAAAAGTATTTACGTATGTGACTACCATCTCTACAGTGTTATTTTTAGTTGTATGGGGTCTGATTATCATTGCATATATCAATTATAGTCGTAAAAACCCAGATCTACATAAAAATGCTACGTACAAACTATTAGGTGGCAAATATATGGGCTACTTAATATTTGTATTCTTCATTTTTGTGTTCGGGTTATTATTTATTAATGTTGATACAAGACGTGCAATTTATTTTATTCCGATTTGGTTTATACTTTTAGCATTTATGTACTTAAGATATAAACGTATCGCTGCTAAATCAAATAAATAACAACAAGTTTTACCCCTGTTGAATATACTAAAGTTCAACAGGGGTTTTTATATGCAACTTATAATATTAAATTGCGTACTTGGCTCAAAACTTTTACTTTCTCATCTATTTAATAATGTATCATTTCAGAAATACATCCATACTTCTATTTTATAATAAATTTCCAAAGTAATATGAGTGAAAGTTTGAAGGTGATAATGTACATGTATAAAAGATATAAACATTTATATAGATTGCCATTCATACACTATCATTATCAAATAACCTATTAATTACGTCATAAAATACCAGATGAACCAAAAAACGCCTTTCCATTGTTGATAAATGGAAAGACGTTTTTTTATAAATTATAGTACGTTTGCATATCCTTCAAAGATTTTACCTTGAGCAGCATCAATCGTAACTAACATGTTATTGCTTATGTTTTTAACAGCTTTTTCTACACCTACAACTGTTGGAATACCTTTTTCTAAACCAACAATTGCACTTGGTGATGTAATACCATTTTCTTCTGTAATTAAGCCTAAAGCTTTTTCTACATAAGGTACAAACGTTTCATCGATTGAGTTAGTAACGATAACTTTGTCAGATAAATCTTTACCTTCTAAATCTTTAACAGTTTCAGCAACTAACGTAGTACCAACAACTGATCCACGTCCAATACCTTGACCATTAGCAATTTCGTCACCAACTAGGTGGATTTTCATCATATTAGTAGTTCCAGTTTCACCAGTTGGTACACCAGCAGTAATAATGATTAAATCACCATTAGATACTCTACCAGTTTCAACAGCTGTTGCAACTGCATTGTTTAACAATGCATCTGTACTCTTACGTCCTTTTTTAACTACAGGTTGAACTCCCCAAACAATTGAACATTGACGTGCAGTTTCTTCACTTGGAGTCACTGCAATAATGTCTGAATGCGGACGATATTTAGAGATAGTACGTGCCGTTGAACCACTTTCAGTAGCAGCTACAATTGCTTTAACATTTAAGTTTAAAGCTGTATGTGCAACCGAAATACCGATAGCATTCACTAATGAAGTTTCAACTAATTTAGTACGATCTGACAATAACTTTTTGTAATCTTGGGCTGCTTCAGCTGATACAGCAATATTTCTCATTGTTTTAACAGCTTCTTCAGGATATAAACCAGCAGCAGTTTCACCAGATAACATTACTGCATCTGTACCATCATAGATTGCGTTGGCAACGTCACTAGCTTCTGCACGTGTAGCACGTGGGTTACGTTGCATAGAATCT
The DNA here is from genome assembly GCF_001838845.1 of Staphylococcus sp. HMSC36A10. Lineage (NCBI taxonomy): Bacteria > Bacillati > Bacillota > Bacilli > Caryophanales > Staphylococcaceae > Staphylococcus > Staphylococcus sp. HMSC36A10. The sequence continues at coordinate 103,024 of NZ_KV839105.1, read as the reverse complement.
AACATTTGTGTAGCTGTAATAACTGGTTTACCTAATTTGTTACATTGTCTGATTAAATCTTTTTGAACCATTGGTACTTTTTCAGGTGGAATTTCAACACCCATGTCACCACGTGCAACCATTAAACCATCAGACACTTCAAGAATTTCCGCAATATTATCAATACCTTCTTGGTTTTCAATTTTAGGGAATACTGAAATGTTAGCTTTTTGTTCTTCTAAAATTTCACGAATTTCTAAAACATCACTAGGACGACGTACGAAACTTGCTGCAATGAAGTCAACATTTTCTTTAATACCGAAACGGATATCTTCAGCATCTTTTTCTGTAATACCAGGTAAACTTACTCTTACGCCAGGTAAGTTAACACCTTTTTTGTTTTTAAGCTCACCAGAGTTTAAAATATCACATTTAACTTCTTTTTTAGCATGGTCAATATCTTTAACTTGTAATTCAATTAAGCCATCATCAAGTAAAATGTATGAACCTACTTGAACATCGTTAATTAAGTTTTCATATGTTACTGAGAACTTTTCAGGTGTTCCTTCAACTTCATTCATGCTAACAATAACTTCGTTACCACGTTCAAGTTCAATGATACCGTCTTTCATATTATGCGTACGAATTTCTGGACCTTTTGTATCTAATAAAATTGCTACAATTTTGTCTAATCTTTTAGCTACTTTACGAATTGTATCAATTCTACCTTTATGCTCTTCATGACTACCATGTGAAAAGTTTAATCGTGCAACGTTCATACCAGCATTGATTAATTTCTCAATCATTTCTTCTGATTCTGAAGCTGGTCCAATTGTACATACAATTTTAGTTTTTCTCATTTTATAATTCCTCCTGAAATCTTATATAGATAACTTGTTAGCAAGTTCATATAGACTATAATCAAATTTATGATCTTTACCATCAAAAATTTCATCAAAAGATGTTGCTACAATTTTATTGTTCTTAATTCCAACACCCTTAGCTGTTTCACCTTGCATTAATAAGTCTACCGCATATCCACCTAAACGTGATGCTAAAACTCTATCCGCACCTGTTGGGCTACCACCACGTTGAACGTGACCTAACACAGACACTCTATTATCAACATTGATGTATTGTGATAATTCTTTTTGACAATCTTGCGCAGTCATACAACCTTCTGCTACAAGAACGATTGAGTGTTTCTTACCACGTTTAATACCTTGTTCAATTTTATCAGCTATTTCTTTAATATCTGTTTTCACTTCTGGAACTACAATTGTCTCAGCACCAACTGATAATCCAGCCCATAATGCTAGATCTCCACAATCACGGCCCATTGCTTCAATGATAAATGTTCGTGCGTGACTTGACGCAGTGTCTCTAATTTTGTCGACTAAGCCAATAATCGTATTTAATGCTGTGTCAAATCCAATTGTAAAATCAGTACCATTGATATCATTGTCAATCGTACCAGGAATACCGATAGTTTGAATTTCTTTGCATTCCTCACTGATGCGTTGTGCACCGCGATAACTACCGTCACCACCAATAACTACAAGGCCCTCAATCCCTCTTTTACGTAAGTTTTCGATTGCAACTTTACGTACTTCTTGCTCCTTAAACTCTGGACATCTTGCTGAATACAAGAATGTACCTCCACGCTGAATCGTATCCCCAACTGATCCTAATTCAAGTTTATGAATATCATCATTTAACAATCCTTGGTAACCATGATACACACCATAAACTTCAATTTCATTGTAAATTGCTGTACGAACAACTGCTCTTACGGCAGCATTCATTCCAGGTGAATCTCCACCACTAGTTAAAACTGCAATTTTCTTCATGACGACATACCTTTCTATAACTGATTTATCTTTAACTCTAAATTACCACAAATTGATATGTCATTCCATCAAAACTAATGTATTGAATTGATGTAAACGTTTTAAATATTGAATTTTATTTTAACTTAATTAAAAAAAGATTAGTAGCCACAATTTTGACTACTAATCTTAGTTAAAATTCAGTATCTAAATATTAAATTATTGTTTTAATGTACTTCAATTTATGGTAAAACCCAGTATCGATTTAACATAAAAATGCTCAAGTTGATTATTCTATATAAGAACCGATATTTCTGAATTTTTCAAAGCGATCATTAGCAATTTCATCACGTGATAATGACTCAAGTGAATCTAACTGTGCAACAAACGCTGATTTAATAGCTAAAGCTTGCTGTTCAATATCTTTATGTGCACCGCCAGGTGGTTCAGAAATGACATCATCTATAATACCTAATTGCTTAATATCATGGGCAGTAATTTTCATTGTTTCAGCTGCAATTTTAGCCAAATTACTGTCTTTCCATAATAATGCCGCTGCACCTTCAGGAGATATAACAGAGTAAGTACTATTCTCTAACATCAATACTTTATTGGCAATACCAATACCTAGAGCACCTCCACTGCCACCTTCACCAATGACAATCGCAATAACTGGTACTTTTAGTGAAGCCATCTCAATCAAATTTGTTGCGATAGATTCACTTTGTCCACGTTCTTCCGCAGCTTTACCAGGATATGCACCTTTTGTATCTATAAATGTAAAGATAGGACGATTGAATTTTTCAGCTTGTTTCATTAAACGTAATGCTTTTCGATAACCTTCTGGATGCGCCATACCAAAATTTCGATAAATATTATCTTTTGTATCTTTTCCACGTTGTTGTCCAATAACTGTAACAGCACGACCATTTAAAAAGCCAATACCACCAATCATTGCTGGATCATCTCTAAAATTACGATCACCATGTAGTTCCATAAACGAATCAAAGATATATGGAATATAATCTAGGGTCGTAGGTCTTTCTTGCAAACGCGCAATTTGCACACGATCCCATGATTTTAGATTTGTATATATTTTTTTAGTTTCTCGTTCCAATGACGCTTCAAGCATGTCAATTTCTTCTTGTAAATCCACATCATTTTTATCTTGAGATTCTTTTAAAGATTCAATTTTATTTCGAATTTCAAAAAGTGGTTTTTCAAAATCTAACATTATTTAGTCACCTCTTGATGGATTTTTAGAATTTCAGACAATGTTTGACGCATATTATTACGATGTACAACTTTATCCAATTGTCCATGCTCTAATAAAAATTCTGCAGTTTGGAAATCATCTGGCAATTTTTCGTTTATTGTCTGTTCAATAACTCGACGACCTGCAAAACCTATCAACGCTTTTGGCTCACTTAAATTTATATCACCAACTGATGCAAAACTTGCAGATACACCACCAGTAGTTGGATGTGTTAAATATGATATATATAATAGTCCAGCGTCAGAATGACGTTTTAAAGATACACTGGTTTTACCCATTTGCATCAAGGAAATAATACCTTCTTGCATACGTGCACCACCACTTGCAGAGAAAAGAATAAATGGTAAACGGTTCTCAGTGCAGTAATCAATGATGCGACATATCTTTTCACCGATAACCGATCCCATACTTCCCATTCTAAAACGTGAATCCATGACAGCAACGCCAAATTTCATACCATCTAGTTGCGCTGTACCAGTCACAACTGCTTCTTTAAGACCTGTCTTTTGTTGGTCCTTTTCAATTTTTTCTAAATAACTTGGAAAATCTAATGGATTCGCAGAGGTCATTCCCTTATCGAATTCTGTAAATGATCCTTCATCAGAAATTGCTTCTATACGTTTATACGCAGTTAAAGCAATATGATGATCACAATTAAAGCACACATTTAAATTTTCAGCTAATTCTTTTGTGTACATAATTTTCTTACACTTTGGACACTTAGTCATAATACCTGCAGGCACATCATTATTTTTAGAGTCTTGTACTGTAAGATATTTCTTTTTCTTTGTTCGATTAAAAAAATCTTTAAACATAGGAAAACCTCCAAATAACCTCTGTTCTAACCATTTAGAGCCTTAAACTGAACTTGACCAGTTAAAAACGGGTTTAAATTTATTTGATTTATATTCGTTTGACTGTTGAATGTTTATCATAAACTTTCATTTTCATCATTTTAATGACTCTTTATTGCTAACTTTTAAGCAATTTAATTAAACGTTAATTATTTTTATTGTAAATCTGTAAGTTTCATTGTTTTATCATACACATCTTGCGGATCAACTTCAATCCTAGCTACTCCAGATTCCATTGCCGCTTTAGCAACATTACGAGCAACTGATGGCGCTACACGTTTATCAAACGGTCCTGGGATACAGTAGTCTTCATTTAATTCAGAACTATCGATTAAATCAGCAATCGCTTCTACAGCTGCCTTTTTCATTTCTTCATTTATATGTGTAGCTTCAACCTCTAATGCACCTCTAAAAATACCAGGGAAAGCTAATACATTATTAATTTGGTTAGGATAGTCTGAACGTCCTGTACCAACAACTCGTGCACCTGCCGCTTTGGCATCATCAGGTATTATTTCAGGATTTGGATTAGCCATTGCAAATATAATTGGATTATCTGCCATACTCTTAACCATATCTTGTGACAGCGCATTAGCTACAGAAACTCCGATAAATACATCTGCGTCTTTTACGACTTCTTCTAAAGACCCTTCAATCTTATCTTTATTTGTCCATTTAGCTACAACATCTTTCGTAGGATTCATACCATATGAACGTCCTTCAAAAATTGCGCCTCTTGAGTCACACATAACCATATTTCTTACACCATACGCGTATAGTAATTTAACAATGGCTATTCCTGCTGCACCAGCACCATTTAGTACAACTTTTATTTTAGCAATATCTTTGTTAACAACTCTCAATGCATTTACCAAACCTGCCATTGTTACAATTGCTGTACCATGTTGATCGTCATGGAATACCGGAATATTAGTTTCTTTTTTCAATCGTTCTTCAATTTCAAAACAACGTGGTGCCGAAATATCCTCTAAATTAATACCACCATAATTAGGTTCTAACAACTTAACTGTTTTAATGATTTCTTCGGTATCAGTTGTATTTAACGCAATAGGCACCCCATTGATACCAGCGAAGCTTTTGAATAATACTGCTTTACCTTCCATTACAGGAATACTTGCTTCAGGTCCAATGTTACCTAAACCTAATACCGCTGTTCCATCAGTAATAACTGCAACTGTATTTCCTTTAATTGTGTAATCATATACTTTTCTTTTATCTTCATAAATATCTTTACACGGTTCAGCAACGCCAGGTGAGTATGCTAAACTTAATTCCTCTTTATTAGTAACTTTTACATTTGGTTTAACTTCTAATTTACCTTGATTACGTTTGTGCATTTCCAATGCTTCATCTCTTAATGACATGAAATCAGCCCCTAATTCAATATTTATTTTTAAAAAATAACTTGGATAAAACGCATTACATTATAAAAGTAAAAATATTGGGTAAATCTGAATGAGTAAGAATTTATGGTTTTGATTATGTAACACAAATAGCGATAAACGATAATAAAATAATATTTATAAAGATACATTAAACCATACTATCTAAAGATATACCTTTAATTATTATAATGGATAGCAAAAACCAATATATCAAAAAGTTATTATTTTTCCGCACGATATATCGACAAAATTCTTTACTCAATTTATGTATACTGCTTTTTGTGCTAATTATTCTTATGGATTAATCAATAATGTAAAGTGAAACTCATAAAAATAATAAGCATAAAAAACTAATATAAACGCAAACTGATGGTTAAAAAATATCTAACCATCAGTTTACTATATCATAATTTATTAGTTGATAAAAGTTATATAAGCCTAATATCACTAGGGTTAAAGGATTGTATAAAATTATTAAACATACTATCTTTTTGATTAATATAGCCTAAAGTAGTCATTTGTTTTATCGTTTCATCATAAAAGGATAACATAACATCATTAGCATTCTCTTTCGTAGCTTTAATCATCTCTTCAAACATATCTATTTGTGATTTATTTCTAATTATAATTTGTTTGGCAAATGCTAATTTTTGTTCTTCAAAAGTGGCTAATGTCTGAATCTCATTTATAATTAGTTGACGTTGTTGCTTTCTATGGTCAAATTTCCCGCTAACTATAAACAAGTCATTATGTGATAACAACTCTTCGTACTTTTTAAACTGATTAGGGAAAATCACACCATCTAAAGTTTCAATGCCATCATTTAATGTGACGAATGCCATATTTTGACCATTTTTAGTTCGAATTTGTTTAACTTTATCAAACTGTACTAATATAGGCTTATTATTCTGCGCGTTACTCAATTTAAATATCGTTAAATATTGTTTGGCAACAAACTTTTTATCTACTGGGTGTTGCGAAACATAAAATCCTAAATATTCTTTTTCGTACTGACTAATAAGTGCATCAGGCAATTCTTCTTTATCTTCATACATCTGTTTTGGCGTTAAAATATCAAATAAAAAACCATCTTGTTCAATGTTTAAATCGCCATCCAACACTTGATCAATAGCTTGCAACAACGTTGAACGTGTTTTACCAAAAGCATCAAACGCTCCCACTAAAATCAGTGCTTCAAGTAACTTTCTCGTTTTGACTCTCTTCGGTATACGTCTAGCAAAATCAAAGAAATCTTTAAATTTGCCGTTCTGATAACGTTCATCAACAATCACTTTCACACTTTGATAACCAACACCTTTAATTGTACCAATTGATAAATAAATGCCTTTTGGGGAAGGTTTATAAAACCAATGACTTTCGTTAATGTTCGGTGGCAATATAGTGATACCTTGTTTTTTTGCTTCTTCTATCATTTGAGCAGTTTTCTTCTCACTTCCAATAACATTACTTAAAATATTTGCGTAAAAATAATTTGGATAATGGACTTTTAAAAAGCTCATAATGTATGCAATTTTAGAATAGCTGACAGCATGTGCTCTAGGAAAACCATAATCTGCAAATTTCAGAATCAAATCAAATATTTGCTTACTAATGTCTTCGTGATAACCATTTTGCTTTGCACCTTCTATAAAATGTTGACGCTCACTTTCAAGAACAGCTCTATTTTTTTTACTCATTGCTCTTCTTAAAATATCCGCTTCACCATAACTGAAGTTTGCAAATGTGCTCGCTATTTGCATAATTTGCTCTTGATAAATAATAACACCGTAAGTATTTTTTAATATCGGTTCTAAATGCGGATGTAAATATTGAACTTTGCTTGGATCATGTCTTCTTGTAATGTAAGTTGGAATTTCTTCCATTGGACCTGGTCTATACAAAGAAGTTACAGCCACAATATCTTCAAAGTGTTCCGGCTTTAATTTTTTTAATACACTTCTTACACCGTCAGACTCTAATTGGAATATGCCAGTCGTATCTCCTTGCGACAACAATTCAAACACTTTTTGATCATCGAACGGAATCTTTTCGATATCAATATTAATACCTAAATCTTTTTTGACTTGTGTTAAGATTTGATGAATAATCGATAAGTTTCTCAAACCTAGAAAATCTATTTTTAATAACCCAATACGTTCGGCTTCAGTCATTGTCCATTGCGTTAATAATCCTGTATCCCCTTTCGTTAAAGGGGCATATTCATATAATGGATGGTCATTAATAATAATTCCTGCCGCATGTGTAGATGTATGTCTTGGTAAACCTTCTAACTTTTTACAAATACTGAACCAGCGTTCATGTCGATGGTTTCGATGTACAAACTTTTTAAAATCGTCAATTTGATATGCTTCATCAAGTGTAATTCCTAATTTATGTGGGATTAAACTTGAAATTTCATTTAATGTAACTTCATCAAACCCCATAATTCTTCCAACATCTCTAGCAACTGCTCTTGCAAGCAGATGACCGAAAGTCACAATTCCAGATACATGTAGCTCGCCATATTTTTCTTGGACGTACTGAATGACCCTTTCTCGGCGTGTATCTTCAAAGTCAATATCAATATCAGGCATTGTTACACGTTCTGGGTTTAAAAAACGTTCAAATAATAGATTGAATTTAATAGGATCAATCGTTGTAATTCCCAATAAATAACTGACCAGTGAGCCAGCTGAAGAACCACGACCAGGACCTACCATCACATCATTCGTTTTCGCATAATGGATTAAATCACTTACTATTAAGAAATAATCTTCAAAACCCATATTAGTAATAACTTTATACTCATATTTCAATCGCTCTAAATAGACGTCATAATTAAGTTCTAATTTTTTCAATTGTGTAACTAAGACACGCCACAAATATTTTTTAGCTGATTCATCATTAGGTGTCTCATATTGAGGAAGTAGAGATTGATGATATTTTAATTCTGCATCACACTTTTGAGCTATAACATCAACCTGCGTTAAATATTCTTGGTTAATATCTAATTGATTAATTTCCTTTTCAGTTAAAAAATGTGCACCAAAATCTTCTTGATCATGAATTAAGTCTAATTTTGTATTGTCTCTAATAGCTGCTAATGCAGAAATCGTATCGGCATCTTGACGTGTTTGGTAACAAACATTTTGAATCCAAACATGTTTTCTACCTTGAATCGAAATACTAAGGTGGTCCATATATGTGTCATTATGGGTTTCAAACACTTGTACAATATCACGATGTTGATCACCGACTTTTTTAAAAATGATAATCATATTGTTAGAAAATCGTTTTAATAATTCAAACGACACATGTTCTAATGCATTCATTTTTATTTCCGATGATAGTTGATACAAATCTTTTAATCCATCATTATTTTTAGCTAGAACAACTGTTTCGACTGTATTTAATCCATTTGTCACATATATTGTCATACCAAAAATCGGTTTAATGTTATTTGCTATACATGCATCATAAAATTTAGGAAAACCATACAATACATTGGTGTCAGTTATGGCAAGTGCATCAACATTTTCAGACACAGCAAGTCTTACGGCATCTTCTATTTTTAAGCTTGAATTTAACAAATCATAAGCCGTATGAATATTTAAATATGCCACCATGATTGAATGGCCCCTTTCTATTAGTTAAGTTTTGTGCGTAAAGCTGTAGCAAGTTGCTCAAATTCATCCCAGCTGTCCACTGAAACTCCTGACGCATTCGGATGACCACCGCCACCAAAATCTTGCGCAATATCATTAATAATCAATTGCCCTTTAGAACGTAATCGACATCTGATTTCATTACCTTCATCGACTGCAAATACCCATATTTTCAAGCCTTTGATGTCAGCAATTGTATTAACAAACTGAGATGCTTCATTTGGCTGAATACCGAATTGCTCCAATACATCTTCAGTTATTTTAACTTGGCAGAATCCATCATCCATAAGTTCGAAATGTTGTAAAACATAACCTTGAAACGGCAACATTTTTGGGTCCTTCTCCATCATTTTATTTAAAAGCGCATTATGATCAATATCATGCCCAATTAACTTTCCAGCAATTTCCATAGTATGTTCTGAGGTATTGTTAAAAAGGAATCGCCCAGTATCACCGACGATACCAAGATATAAAACGCTCGCGATATCTTTATTAACAATTGCTTCATCATTAAAATGTGAGATTAAATCGTAAATGATTTCACTTGTAGATGACGCGTTCGTATTAACTAAATTAATATCACCATACTGATCAACTGCAGGATGATGATCTATTTTAATAATTTTACGACCTGTACTATAACGTTCATCGTCAATTCGTGGAGCATTGGCAGTATCACATACAATTACAAGCGCATCTTGATATGTTTTATCATCAATGTTATCTAACTCTCCAATAAAACTTAATGATGATTCCGCTTCACCCACTGCAAATACTTGCTTTTGCGGAAATTTCTGCTGAATATAGTATTTTAAACCAAGTTGTGAACCATATGCATCAGGATCTGGTCTAACATGTCTGTGTATAATAATTGTATCGTTGTCTTCGATACATTTCATAATTTCATTCAAAGTACTAATCATTTTCATACTCCCTTTTTTAGAAAAGTTGCTTAATTTAAGCATTAGTCTATATCAAAATATCTAAATTATAAAAATTGTTACTACCATATTAAACTATTTGCCCGTTTTAATTATTTAGATATATATATTTTCATACTATTTAGTTCAGGGGCCCCAACACAGAGAAATTGGACCCCTAATTTCTACAAACAATGCAAGTTGGGGTGGGGCCCCAACGTTTGTGCGAAATCTATCTTATGCCTATTTTCTCTGCTAAGTTCCTATACTTCGTCAAACATTTGGCATATCACGAGAGCGCTCGCTACTTTGTCGTTTTGACTATGCATGTTCACTTCTATTTTGGCGAAGTTTCTTCCGACGTCTAGTATGCCAAAGCGCACTGTTATATGTGATTCAATAGGTACTGTTTTAATATACACGATATTTAAGTTCTCTATCATGACATTACCTTTTTTAAATTTACGCATTTCATATTGTATTGTTTCTTCTATAATACTTACAAATGCCGCTTTACTTACTGTTCCGTAATGATTGATTAAAAGTGGTGAAACTTCTACTGTAATTCCATCTTGATTCATTGTTATATATTTGGCGATTTGATCGTTAATTGTTTCACCCATCTGAGGCTGTCTTCCTAAAAGTTGCATAGACTTTAAAACATCTTGTCTATTAATCACACCCACTGTCTTTTTATTACTCGAAACGACAGGAATCAATTCAATACCTTCCCAAATCATCATATGCGCACAACTTGCTACTGTACTCATAGCATTTACATAAATAGGATTTCGCGTCATCACTTTATCTATTTCGTCGTCGTCCTTTGTATTAATCATCTCTCGACTTGTTACAATACCTACTAATTTATAAGACTCATTGACTACCGGAAATCTTGTATGGCCAGTTCGATTCGCCATACGCTTATAATCTGCTATTTTCATCGTATCAAACAGCACAGATAAATCATCTAATGGCGTCATTATATCTTGAACTATTAAGATATCTTTTCGTATTTTCTGATTAAAAAGTGCTTTGTTGATAATATTTGCAACTAGAAATGTATCATAACTTGATGATAGAACAGGTAAATCATGTTCATTCGCAAAATTAATAACTTTATTAGATGGCTTAAATCCACCAGTAATTAATATAGCCGTACCTCTTTTTAAAGCTTCAATCTGCACATCTTCACGATTTCCGACAATCAATAATGTCTTTGGGCCAATATACTTTAAAATATCTTTGAGTTCCATTGCTCCAATTGCAAATTTAGATACCATCTTAGTGATACCTTTGTTGCCACCTAACACTTGGCCATCAATAATATTGACAATTTCATTAAAAGTTAAATGTTCAATTTCATTACGATTACGTTTTTCGATTCGAACCGTACCAACACGATCTATCGTTGCGACCATGCCCATTTTATCAGCATCTTTAATTGCACGATATGCTGTCCCTTCAGATACGTTTAAAAATTTAGCGATTTTACGCACCGAAATTTTAGAGCCTATAGATAACGATTCAATATAATCTAAAATTTGTTCATGTTTTGTCATTCTTTACCTCTTCTTTTCGAACAGTATTAACTACATTATAACTTTATTTTGGATAAAAAGCATTGAAGTGAAATGAAATAATGATCGTTTCACCTATTTTATTTTTTGAAAATATACAACAAACACAAAGATCACAAAATCTTTAATTTTAAATGGAAAAATCCATTATTATTTATTAGAATGTAAGTGAGGAGGGATGTACTAATGTATAAAAATATATTACTTGGTGTAGACACTCAGTTAAAAAATGAAAAAGCACTAAAAGAAGTGTCTAAATTAGCTGGCGAAGGTACAGTCGTAACAGTTTTAAACGCAATCAGCGAACAAGATGCTCAAGCATCAATTAAAGCAGGTGTTCATTTAAACAAACTTACTGAAGAACGAAGCAAGCGATTGGAAAAAACACGCAAAGCTTTAGAAGATTATGGTATTGATTATGACCAAATAATTGTTCGTGGTAATGCAAAAGAAGAACTATTAAAACATGCTAATAGCGGTAAATACGAAATTGTTGTTTTAAGTAACCGTAAAGCAGAAGACAAAAAGAAATTTGTACTTGGAAGTGTCAGCCACAAAGTAGCAAAACGTGCGACTATCCCTGTATTAATCGTTAAATAAAATTTTTATCCAGAATCACAAATAATCTTTCAATCATGATGCAGTCTCAAACGACTGAGTAAACACAAGAAATGATTATGACTGTGGTTCTGGATTTTTTATATCGTAGTAAATTTATAATCAATGTCTAATTGTATAAAACTAAAATTACGAGAGTAGGTCAGAAATGATAAAGAACCACTGATGTCCCCCGTCCACGTCGTAACTGAATCAGTAGAATATAAAAACACCCACTAAAAATATGCAGACGATAACTTCCACATAGATTAGCGAGGTGTTTTTTAGTGTAAAATCTATATTCTATTTAAAACTGAACAGATTCACCTGGTTTTAAAATTTGCACGTCCCCTACATTAACAGCATCTTTAAATTGTTGTGGATCTTGTTCGATTAATGGGAATGTATCATAATGAATCGGTACAGAAATTTTTGGTTTAATAAATTCATTAATAGCATAACTTGCATCATCAATACCCATCGTAAAATTATCTCCAATTGGTACAAAACATACATCAACTGGATGACGTTTCGCAATAAGTGACATATCACTAAACAGACCTGTATCACCAGTATGATAAATTGTTTTTCCTTCAACTTCAAACACGATACCCATTGGCATACCTAAATAAACTGGAATACCATTTTCATGTGTAAAACTTGAACTATGAAATGCTTGAACAAATTTAACGCTTCCGAAATCAAAGTTTGCTTTACCACCAATATTCATACCATGAACATTTTCAACACCGTGATATGAAGAAAGATAGTCAGCCATTTCTGCACTTCCAATTACTGTTGCTCCTGTTTTCTTTGCTAGTTCCACAACATCACCAAAATGATCAAAATGACCGTGCGTTAAAACGATATAGTCTACCTGCACTGTTTCAATATTCAAATCACACTTAGGGTTATTTGAAATAAACGGATCTACGATAACCTTTTTGTTGTTCCCTTCTAAATAAATCGTTGATTGACCATGAAATGATAACTTCATTTGAGCATCCTCCTATCAATTGCTATATAAATTTAGTACCCTTTTGCCACTTAATTATAACAAATTCTCAAATTTTAAAAATTGAAAATCTAGTTAATGTATTAGCTCGATTTTGAAATCTAATAATAATTGGCATAAAATGGAAGTAATATTATGTTGAGGAGTGTTTATAAAATGACAAAAATATCAAAAATAATAGACGAGCTGAACAATCAACAAGCTGATGCAGCATGGATTACAACACCGTTGAATGTATATTATTTTACTGGATACCGTAGCGAACCCCATGAAAGATTATTTGCATTATTGATTAAGAAAGATGGTAAACAAGTACTATTTTGTCCAAAAATGGAAGTCGAAGAAGTCAAAGCATCACCTTTCACAGGTGAAATCGTTGGATATTTAGACACTGAAAACCCTTTTTCACTTTATCCTCAAACAATCAATAAATTACTAATTGAAAGCGAGCACTTAACAGTAGCACGCCAAAAACAATTAACCTCTGGTTTCAATGTCAATTCATTCGGAGATGTTGATTTAACAATCAAACAATTGAGAAATATTAAATCCGAAGATGAAATTAGCAAAATACGTAAAGCTGCTGAGTTAGCAGATAAGTGTATCGAAATAGGTGTTTCTTATTTAAAAGAAGGTGTGACTGAACGTGAAGTAGTCAACCATATTGAGCAAACTATCAAACAATATGGCGTCAATGAAATGAGTTTTGATACGATGGTTTTATTTGGAGATCATGCCGCATCACCTCATGGCACACCAGGAGATCGCAGATTAAAAAGCAATGAATATGTACTATTTGATTTAGGTGTAATTTATGAGCATTATTGTAGCGATATGACACGTACCATTAAATTTGGTGAACCTAGCAAAGAAGCACAAGAAATTTATAATATTGTATTAGAAGCAGAAACATCTGCAATCCAAGCAATTAAACCTGGAATACCTTTAAAAGATATCGATCATATCGCTAGAAATATTATTTCAGAAAAAGGTTATGGTGAATATTTCCCTCATCGCTTAGGTCATGGTTTAGGATTACAAGAACATGAATATCAAGATGTTTCAAGTACTAATTCTAATTTGTTAGAAGCTGGCATGGTTATTACAATCGAACCAGGTATTTATGTACCAGGTGTTGCAGGTGTAAGAATTGAAGATGACATACTTGTCACTAATGAAGGATATGAAGTATTAACACATTACGAAAAATAAGGAGTGGGATAAAAATGAAAAGCTTGTTACAAGCGCATTCTCATTCAGTCAAACACTGCCAATATAACATTGTAGCGCCTAAGACATAAATTTTTATCCAAGTCTAAATGCAATATGTAACAAACAAGCTAGAAACACATATGCAGGTATGTTCATCAGTAACATGTAATGAATCAAATCAATATCATTCATGTTCGATGATTTCTTCGCATTGTTTCTAGCTTTAATTTATCATTATTTAATTTTAATAACCAAGGAGATGATAACGTCATTCTTTAGTACGCTGTAATCCATTCCCTTTTCATTAAATTCAAATTATAATTGTAATGCTTCTTCTACAGATTTATATTCCATTTCAAATGCCTCTGCAACGCCTTTATTGGTTACATGACCTTTGTAAGTATTTAAACCTACTGATAATGGTTGATTTGATTTAAATGCTTCTCTATACCCTTTATTAGCTAGCATGAGCGCATAAGGTAGCGTAGCATTATTTAAAGCTAACGTCGAAGTACGCGGTACTGCACCTGGCATATTTGCAACTGCATAATGAACCACACCATGCTTAATATATGTAGGATCATCATGTGTCGTAATTTTATCAGTTGTTTCAAAAATACCGCCTTGATCAATAGCAATGTCAATAATAACTGACCCATTTTTCATTTGTTTAATCATGTCTTCTGTTACAAGTCTTGGCGCTTTAGCACCTGGAATTAAAACTGCACCTATTACTAAATCACTTTGTTTAACATACAACTCAATATTCAACGGATTTGACATAATTGTATGTACACGTCCACCGAATAAATCATCTAATTGTTGTAAACGCTTTGGATTAACATCTAAAATCGTAACATCTGCACCTAGTCCTAGTGCAATTTTAGCTGCATTTGTTCCTGCTTGACCACCACCTATAATAGTTACTTTACCCTTAGGTACTCCTGGGACACCACCTAGTAGAATTCCCATACCACCATTAAGTTTTTGTAGGAACTCTGCGCCAACTTGAGCTGACATTCTTCCTGCTACCTCACTCATTGGTGATAACAATGGTAAAGATCGGTCTGGTAACTGCACAGTCTCATATGCAATACTAATTACTTTTCTATCTATCAAAGCTTGTGTTAATTTTTCTTCATTTGCTAAATGAAGATAAGTGAATAATACAAGCCCTTCTTTAAAATATGGATATTCAGATTCAAGTGGTTCTTTAACTTTAATAACCATATCCACATCCCAAACTTTTGCTTGTTCAGCAACAATCTCAGCACCTGCTTCTTTGTAATCTACATCTTCAAAGAATGATCCTGAACCCGCATTTGTTTCCACTAAAACAGTATGCCCACTTTCTACTAAAGCGTGCACACCACTTGGTGATAAACCAACACGATTTTCATTATTTTTAATCTCCCTTGGTATACCAATTTTCATACCATCCACCTCCATAATCATCTTAACGCGAACATTTTGAAAGCGCAATCAAAAATCCACAAAATTGTAAAGGTTATTACACTGACTTTTCCGAAAATTGTGGTAAAATATAATTAAGAAAGAACAAGGAGGCACTTACTATGATTACTTACAAAAATATTTTAATCGCAGTTGACGGTTCACATGAAGCGGAATGGGCATTTAACAGAGCAGTTGGTGTTGCTAAACGTAACGATGCGAAGTTAACAATTGTGAATGTAATTGATTCAAGAACGTATTCTTCTTATGAAGTTTATGATGCTCAATTTACTGAAAAATCTAAGCATTTTGCAGAAGAATTATTAAATGGTTATAAAGAAGTAGCTACTAACGCTGGTGTTAAAGATGTAGAAACGCGTCTAGAGTTTGGCTCTCCTAAATCTATCATTCCTAAAAAGCTTGCACATGAAATTAATGCAGACTTGATTATGAGTGGTACATCAGGCTTAAATGCCGTGGAAAGATTTATTGTTGGTTCTGTATCAGAATCTATCGTTCGTCATGCGCCATGTGACGTGTTAGTTGTTCGTACTGAAGAGTTACCAGCAGACTTCCAACCACAAGTTGCAACAACTCAATTACGTGAAAAATATCAAAATTAAATATAGATGATCATTAGATAACTACTTGATCATTATGAACCAAGTGCAACTTTCTGCACTTGGTTTTTTATTGTTTATAAATAAAACTCATTTAATAATGTTTTCATAATCTTCTTCGACTACTTAATTCTTTAAGATATTCGTGAAAAGAGACATTACACTAGTTAATTTTCAAACAATACAAAAAGCGTCTACCTCCTACATATAATTGTAGCGGAGATAGACGCTTAATATTTATTTAAAAATTATTTTAAACCACCGAATGTCATAACATCACGGGCAATCATACTTTCTTCATCTGTTGGAATAACGACAACTTTAACTGGTGAATGAGGATAGTTAATAAATCCTTCTTTACCACGTAGTAAGTTTTCATTTTTCTTAGGATCCCAGTAAACACCCATAAATTCTAAGCCTTCAAGAACTTTCGCACGAATTTCTACTGAGTTTTCACCGATACCTGCTGTAAATACGATAACATCAACACCATGCATTCTCGCAGCATATGATCCAATATATTTGTGAATTTTAGAAGCAAATACATCTAAAGCCATTTGTGAACGTGCTTTACCTGATTCAGCTTCTTCTGATAAGTCACGTAAATCACTAGATGTACCTGATAATCCTAATAAACCTGATTCTTTGTTTAAGATTTCCAATACTTGTTCAGCAGTTTTACCTGTTTTTTCCATAATAAATGGAATTAAAGCAGGGTCAATATTACCAGAACGAGTACCCATTGTTACACCAGCAAGTGGTGTGAAGCCCATTGATGTATCAATAGATTTACCGCCATCGATAGCTGCAATTGATGCTCCATTACCAATGTGACATGAAATAATACGTAAATCTTCAATTGGCTTATCTAACATTTCTGCCGCTCTTTGTGATACAAATTTATGGCTTGTACCATGGAAACCATACTTACGAATGCCATAATCTTTATAATAATGATATGGCAAGCTATATAGATATGCTTTTTCAGGCATTGTTTGATGGAATGCTGTATCAAAAATTGCCACATGAGGGATATTTGGTAATAATTTACGGAAAGCACGAATACCCATCAAGTTAGCTGGGTTGTGAAGCGGTGCTAATTCGCTTAATTCTTCAATTTCCTTTTCAACCTCATCAGTAATAGCTACTGATTCAGGGAATTTTTCACCACCATGTACAACACGGTGACCTGTTCCATCGATATCGTTAATATCATTAATAATATTATGCGCTTTAAAAGCATCCAACATGATATCAACTGCCTCAACGTGATCCTTGATATCTTGTACTGTTTTAACTTTTTCCCCGTTGACTTCAATTGTAAAAATTGAATCCTTCAATCCGATTCTTTCTATTAAACCTTTTGTTACTAATTCCTCTTCAGGCATTCTAATTAATTGAAATTTTAATGATGAACTACCAGCATTGATAGCCAAGATTAATTTTGACATAAGTAATGATCCTCCATCGTTTGCTTTTTATACTATTTCATTTCTCATTTTATCATTCATACAGTTTTATGACTATACTATTACAGATTATTTTTTAGGACGATTTGTGTCCATCCACTGATTTAACTCTGTCATAAATCCTTGAAATTGTGAAGGATTTTTGAAATCAGGAATATTTGCCAATAATACTTCAACTGGCTTTGTTTCACCCGATTTTTTCTTTTGTAAAATTAATATAGATTTTCGCGCTTTTTCATTTTTAAATAAAGTTGGTGGTAAATTTAAAAATGCTTGCATCTCTGTCTCTGTTGCAATATATTTTTCAAGCTGTTTTACATGTTCACCTGTAAAAATATTACTTGGTACCACTAGAAAGGCATATCCAGCATCTTTTAATGCATTTATTGCTTGTTCTATTAATAAATAATGTGAATAACTATGTCCTTCTTCAAAACCTAGCTTAAACTCCATACTTCTTTCATCAATTGGATAATAGCCTACTGGAAAATCACCAATAACGATATCTGCTTCTTCTAATGGTAGTGGCATGATGGCATCTTGAGGATACACATCGAAAGGAATTTCTAAGAAGTTTGCTAAATGTACACTAACACGTGATAAAACTGGATCAACTTCAATTAAATGATGCATAACCGCAATTTCAGGTAACACTTCTTTTACAGTAGCACTTAAATGACCGGCACCACTTGCAATATCAACAATATGTAATTCTTCTTGGTTGTTCATAAAACGCTCAACTAAAAATCCTAGTATCAATCCAATTGAATCTGGTGTAATTTGATGATTTGCTTGTATCTTTTCTTCCTGCATTAAACTTAAATATGCAAATTGGAATGCTTTACGTCGATCTTGTAACGTCGATTGTTCTAACAATCCTCTTTCATTGGTATATACTTGTTCCATTGCTAGCCCAAGATTTTCAATAAAACTTTGGCCATTTTCATTATTTAATGTTTTAGCTTTTTCATCTAATGTATGAAACAAGCGTTCCATAATTGTTTGTTGTTCTGCCATATTCGTCCCTCTCCAATAAAAAGTGCCCATAGGTCTTAGCAATCATAGAAAACAATTCTATTTTAATGCTGTTGACAACGATGGACACGATGTATACATTTTAAGATTTATCTCTTTAATGATTAAATATTTTTGTATGCAGCTAAAGCAGCATCAAAATCTGGGAAATCAGTACCTTCACTAACGATTTCTTTATAAACAACTTTATTATCTGCATCTAATACAAATACTGCACGAGCTAATAAGCGAAGTTCTTCCATAACAACGCCATAGTTTTCACCAAATGATAAGTCACGGTGGTCACTTAATGTAATGACATTGTCTAAACCTGCTGAAGCGCACCATCTTTTTTGTGCGAATGGTAAGTCTGCTGAAATTGTAAGCACAATCCCCTCTTCTTTAGAAGCATCAGAGTTGAATTTGCGAGTCTGCTGATCACAAACACCTGTATCAATTGATGGTACCACACTAATTAATTTCTTTTTACCAGCATAATCTGCTAATGTTACTTGATTTAAGTCATTATCTAACACTGTAAAATCAGGTGCAAAATCACCTTCATTAATTTGTTGACCTTTTAAGTGGATTGGTCCACCTTTGAATGTTATTTCAGTCATATACTTGACCTCCTGCATTTTAAAATTCTAACTACATCATACGACAATTTATGGTTTGATTACAATTTTCATGCTTTAATCAAAAGCAAATTTAATTTTATACAAATTGTTGAATATAATCAAAAGCATTTTTTAAAATTAAAATAGCAGTAATAATAATAAATAATACTTTTACATAACCAACACCTTGTTTAATAGCAAAATGAGCCCCAGCATACGACCCAGCAATCATACTTATAGCCATAATTAAACCTATTACATAATCTACTTGTCCTAATACCATAAATAATACAAGCGCACCTATATTAGAAGCAAAGTTCAAAACTTTAGCATTTCCTGCTGCACTTAAAAAATCAAAACCAAAGACTAACAATACAAAAAGCATAAATGAACCTGTTCCCCCACCTACAAATCCATCATAAAAGCCGATTAATATAAAAAGTGCTGCAAACATTATGGCTTTCTTAAATGTAAATTGAGTATACGTACGTGTATTGCCCCAATCTTTTTTAAGTAATGTGAATATAAACACCGACGAAAGTGCAATAATGATTAGAGGTTTCAATATTTGTGACGGAACCATCGTTGCAATATATGCGCCACATGCAGATGCCAAAAATACAAAACCAAATAATTTGGCAACAACAAATAAGTCCACTTTACCGGACCTTATAAACTTTATCGTACTAGTTAAAGAACCAAATGAACTTGCCAATTTATTTGTACCTAAAGCCACAGATGGTGGTAGACCGATTGCTAATAATGCTGGCGTAGAAATTAAACCGCCACCCCCTACAACCGAATCTATAAACGCCGCGATAAAACCAAATAAAATTATGATTATAATCATCGTTAAGTTCAAATCCATAGTTTAACATCCCCTTATGTTTAAATTTACTCTAGGATTTTATTTATAAAAAGTCGTTTATTAATTGGTTTGTTTGCTGTTCTTTAATAGTTTTATAATCACTAGTTATTTCAAGTGTTTCAATATTTTCAACAGCACGATTAATCATCTCTTCAAAATCAAAGACACTTTCATATTGGACTACCTTATCAAAGTTTGGTTCGGTTACTGGATTTTTAGGGGTGAAAATTGTACAACAATCTTCAAATGGTTGAATAGATGTTTCAAATGTACCAATTTCTTTCGATTTATTAATAATTTCTTCTTTATCGTAAGTTAATAAAGGACGTAATACAGGAGTAGAAGTTACATTATTAATTGCATACATGCTATGAAGTGTTTGACTGGCTACCTGCCCTAGGTTTTCACCATTTACAATAGCTAAAGCCCCTATTTGATGTACTAATTTATCAGCAACACGCATCATCATACGTCTCGTTGAAGTCATTGTATATCTTGGATGTACAACTTTATTTACCTGTTTTTGCAATTCTGTAAATGGTACAATATGCAATTTAATTGGTCCAACACGTTCAGCTAAAATACGTGTCAATTCAATAACTTTTTCTTTTGCTTGATCACTTGTAAATGGTGGACTATGGAAATGAATCGCTTCAATTGTTACGCCACGTCTCATCACTTCCATCCCAGCAACTGGTGAGTCTATACCGCCTGAAAGCATTAGTAACGTCTTACCACCAGTACCAACTGGTAATCCGCCTGAACCCGGTACAACTTCTTCATACATATAAATTGCATCTAATCTAACTTCCACTCGAATTTCATGATCTGGACGTTTGACATTAACAGAAACATTTTCAATTTGTTTCAATACGGTACCACCCAATTCACGTTGTAATTCATACGTATCCATTGGGAAATTTTTATCGGCACGCTTCACATCAATTTTAAATGTGCTGTTTTCTTCAAATTGCTGCGCAAATTTAATTGCCGCTGCACTCATTGCCTCTAATGTTTTTTCTACTTTTAATACTGGACTAATAGATTTAATACCGAAAATTTTTGATAATCGATATGTTATTTCATTTATATCTGCATGGTCTTCAAGTTCAATGTACATACGATCTCGTTTGCCTTTAACGACAAACCCATCAAGTCCTTTTAATGACTTATTTACATTATTTCTTAATTGATTTACAAATTTTTTTCTATTTGAACCCTTTAATGTTAACTCCCCGTATCTAACAAGCAAGTGATCATACTTCATTATTTTAGCAACTCCTTAATTTCCTCATAAATGATGATAAATATTTCTTTAAACCTTGCTATATCTTCTTTAGTTGTAGTAGCCCCAAATGATAATCTTATACTACCTTCAATAGATTTGTCTGATAATCCCATTGCAGCCAATACTTCATTTAATTTATTACGTTTAGATGAACAAGCACTCGTCGTAGATATCATAATGTCATATTTTGAAAAAGCATTAACTAATACTTCACCTTTTACGCCAGGAAAACTAATATTTAAAACGAATGGTGAACCTGAAGTTGAAGAATTAATATAAACTCCATGATATTTATTTAAAAATTGACGGACGTCATTATTTAACTCAGTAACAAATGCATTCAATGCTTCAAAGTTTTCATTAGCTATCTTCATCGCTTTAACCATTGCAATATCATTTGGCAAATTAACTGTTCCACTTCTAACACCATATTCTTGACCACCACCATGGACAGTTGGTTCAACATTTTGAATGTGATTTACAAGTAAGACGCCTTGGCCTTTTAAACCATTAAACTTGTGTCCACTTAAACTAATACTATCTACGTTATTGAAATCCATTGAAATTTTGCCGAATGCTTGAACCGCATCTACATGAAAATGTGCCTTAGGATAATTTTTTATAACTTTAGCCATTTGTGGAATAGGCTGTATTTGTCCTGTTACATTATTTACATACATACATGTTACTAAACCGACTTTGTCTGACATTAATTCTTTGAAGTGTTCTAAGTTAATACTGCCATCTTTCTTTACATCAACATATTTAACTTTAAATCCTTCGTGTGCTTCCAAATATCTTACAACCTCTAATACGGATGGATGCTCTAACACGGATGTAATTATTTCCTTAGCTGTATCAAATTTACGATAGGCAATACCTTTTAAAGCAAGATTATTGGATTCTGTTGCACCACTAGTGAATACAACATCATAATTTGTTTTTGAATTAATCATTGCATTAATTTGGGCTTTTGCTTGTTGTAGTAATTGATTTGCCTGCAAACCAGCTTTATGCGGACTATTCGGATTATAATACATTGATTGATTTACTTTTAAATAAGTATCTAACACTTCTTCAAATGCTTTCGTCGTTGCCGCATTATCTAGATATATCAAAATAAACACTTCTCTTTCATTAATCATCAATCGTTAAAATTGTTTTACTCAAGCATTATACTATTATCACATAAAAAATAAAGGCTATAGCGCAAAATAATCTTATTTCTACTTATTAAATAAGAATTAGACTATTTCACTCTATGCATACAGCTGTGGAACGACGCATTTTCACTACTTATATTAATTAAAACAACACTTTTGATTACGTTTATCTTTAAACAATTGCTATTTATATTTATTGTCCCTTTCATTTATCCATATAAAAAAGAAGCTAGACAACGTATCGTTGGCTAACTTCAATTATTAAACTCATCAGTCCAATTTGACAGAGTGCTCATATTATTTAAGTATAACTACATACTAGTTTCTATTGCTTAATAACTTCTTCTTCAATATGTTTAGTGACACCTGGCTCAACACTTTCAAGAGCTTGCTCTGCAATTTCAATCGCACGCTTATAGCGATTATTTTTAAATAATCGTTCAGCTTCATTTAAGCTCTTATCAACATTGCTATAGTCCTTACGATATCTATTTCCATATTGAATTAATTTCTCTGCATAAACAGCATTAACAAGAACATCATTTGCTTCATCTTCAAATGTATTCATTTGAATCACAATTTTAGACACTTTATCTTTTAACTGTTTAACGTGTATTGGACGTTCACTAAATTGTTCGTTAACATCACGAACTTCATGATCAATTTCATTTTTCATGATGATAAACCTTTCAGGAACGCTTGTTAGGTTAGAAGCAAGTAATCGACGATACACTTCTTCTTTCTTCGATTGTACTCGTAGCAGATTGTCTTCTGCTTCTGCTTCATCTTCACGCAATTGAATCAGATGATTTTGTAGCTTTTCTTGTTTGTCATTAATAACTGTGACATGATCTTCTAAATATTGTAAATTATCCTGAACCTCGCTATATCGCACAGCAGATTTAGACATTTCTTTTAAAATATCATCATATACAGAAATTAAACTTTGAATTTCATTTTCAAATTGACGAACACTTTGAGCATCAGATTCATTTATATAGTAGTTTTCACGTACATATTCAATTTCTGTTTGCAATGTATAATTCATGTCTTTAGCTTTGAATAAGTTATCCGTAATGATATCTTTTGTTTCTTCGACATCATTTTTAGCTTTAACTTCATGTTCAATTAAATCATACATGTCATCTAACTTATCATTGATATTAGCTAGTTTATCATTAGCTTCTTCTAATTCTAAGCGGCTAATTAATGGTTCAACGAAACTAAGCTCTGTTTTTAAGCTTTGTAATGTACTGTCTACTTTTACGTGATCCAGATCATACCCTTCAACTTTAAGATCACGGCAACCATATTTTAAATCTTGGAATTGACCAGGTAATTCTTTTTGAGTTTCTCTAATTAATTCTGGTATTTCTTCCATATAAGATCTTAGCTGTTTCATTTGTTCATTCAAGGCAGCTATATGGTTGTGCGCTTGTACATAATTACCATCAGCTTTTAGTACTTCATATTGCTCTAACCTTGGCTCAAACTTTTCAATTTCAGTTTCAAGTAGACTTGCTGCCTCACCAAATTGATGACGATTTGCTAAAACATCACGTTTCATTTCACGATAATCAACCTTACATTTGTCATATAATTCATCATTATCTTTGTATAACGCAATAATTTCATTTACATCTTCTAATTGTTGCTGATAGCTTTGTTCGTAACTATCCATCAACTCATTTGCATCATCAATTTCACTTTGAGATGCGTTGAAACTAAATTTATCTAATAAAGCCTCAGCATTATGGATTTTTTCTTCCACAGGAGCTAGATACTTATTTGTACTTTCTACGTTGTCCTTTTTCATTGCATCGTATTTCGTTTTTGTTTCACCTTTTAAATTCAACTTAGATAATTGTGCAAGGTTTTGATCAAAAGGTAACGTCTCAATTTCATTTTTACGTTCGATTGCTTTTTCAATAATTTGTCGTTTATTTGAACGTAAATAGAATAATACACCTACAGCAATCAATATAATCACAATTATTGCCAAAATGATATATAACACCATATGCTTCTCCTCCTAATTTATCATTACTATTATAACGTAATTTTGCTTAAGGATAAATTATAAAATGAATTTATTGCCATAATATTTTCGAAATTCTATACTATTATAAAATCTATGAAAATAAGAGGTTTTAAATATGACAACAATTAACCCAACAAACTACACATTATTAAAGAAACAAGCAGCAAGCCTTATTGAAGATGAACATCATATGATTGCTATTTTAAGTAATATGTCTGCCTTATTAAATGATAATCTAAATCAAATTAATTGGGTCGGCTTTTACTTATTGGAACAAAATGAACTTATACTTGGACCTTTCCAAGGGCACCCCGCTTGTGTCCACATTCCAATTGGAAAAGGTGTATGTGGTACAGCCGTTTCAGAACGTCGTACACAAGTTGTAGCTGATGTCCATCAATTCGAAGGACATATCGCTTGTGATGCTAATAGTAAGTCTGAGATTGTCGTTCCAATTTTCAAAGATGATAAAATTATCGGCGTCTTAGATATCGATGCCCCTATAACGGATCGATTTGATGACAATGACAAAGAACAACTTGAAGCAATTGTTAAAATTATTGAAAAGCAACTCGCATAAAAGGACATCAGCATTTTCAATAAAGTGTTGACAGTTAGCAGGAAAATGTTACAATAATCTTTGTGTGAATTAACGAAAGTAGCAGTTGTATATTATTGAGCGCTATGTTGTTCCCAATGCGGACGTGTCACGTAACTGTCGCTATAAGGTGAAGACACATAAAACAATATATCTTAGTAAGCATGCAACACTCTTTTTTGTTTATTCATAACAACAAAAAAGAATTAAAGGAGGAGTCTTATTATGGCTCGATTCAGAGGTTCAAACTGGAAAAAATCTCGTCGTTTAGGTATCTCTTTAAGCGGTACTGGTAAAGAATTAGAAAAACGTCCTTACGCACCAGGACAACATGGTCCAAACCAACGTAAAAAATTATCAGAATATGGTTTACAATTACGTGAAAAACAAAAATTACGTTACTTATATGGAATGACTGAAAGACAATTCCGTAACACATTTGACATCGCTGGTAAAAAATTCGGTGTACACGGTGAAAACTTCATGATCTTATTAGCAAGTCGTTTAGACGCTGTTGTTTATTCATTAGGTTTAGCTCGTACTCGTCGTCAAGCACGTCAATTAGTTAACCACGGTCATATCTTAGTAGATGGTAAACGTGTTGATATTCCATCTTATTCTGTTAAACCTGGTCAAACAATTTCAGTTCGTGAAAAATCTCAAAAATTAAACATCATCGTTGAATCAGTTGAAATCAACAATTTCGTACCTGAGTACTTAAACTTTGATGCTGACAGCTTAACTGGTACTTTCGTACGTTTACCAGAACGTAGCGAATTACCTGCTGAAATTAACGAACAATTAATCGTTGAGTACTACTCAAGATAATACGTTCAATACAAACACCCACAATTGTGGGTGTTTTTTTTATTAATTTAAAAATGATAGATTCAAAATTATATGGAGCTACCCTATTTTACAATCAACTTAGAATTTACAAGTCTTATTTGTTTAATTATCTTTAGTATTTCATCATTAGTTTTTAAAATTATCAATTGCGATATACGAATCCTCATCCCTCTATCAAATTACCATTCATCGTCTCACTTAATAAATAATTTCGGATTATCTGTAATTAATCCATCTACACCCATTTGTCTTAATTTTTCTCCAGTTTTCAATTTACTAACTGTGTATGGCATAACCTGTAATTGATGATGATGTGCTTTATCAACAAATTTTCTGGTCACTAATGCATAATTAGGATTAACATAACTAGCAATTTGAGCAATTCTTGAAAAGTTTGGCTTTTTATACCAATAATTACGTTTACTACAAAGCACACCTAATTCATATATACTGCCCAATGTGTTTAACTTTTCGATGCATTCGATATCAAAAGATTGTATAACTACTTGTGTCGCATCGACTTTCTTTTCTTCCAAAAATGCCAGCAATTTACATTCTATTTCTGGATATAAATTCGGACTTTTCAATTCAATCAATAGCTTTTTATCATACTTTAAGCATAATGAAAGTACTTCATCTAACGTGGGTATTCGTTCTCCCTTAAAAGCAACATCTTTATAACTACCAAAATCAAATGATTTTAATTGCGATAATGTGTAATCAGAAATACGCCCCTTACCATCCGATGTTCTATCAATTGTTTCATCATGTATCACAACAAAATGTTGGTCTTTGGTCAAATGAACATCTATTTCTAACATAGCAACATTGAGCCCCATTACCTCTCGATAACCGACCATTGTATTTTCAGGAAAATCACTCGGCAATCCACGGTGCGAAACAATTTGTAATTCATCTTTCAGTTTATTCAGAGTCATTGATAAGTCACCTTTCTGTTAAACTTTGATAAACTATTCTAAAATTAAACTATCACAATTATATTGGAGGTTAAAGCAATTGCATCAACATGACTTTAAAGTCCAAACTTCTTGGCAAGGTGGTCGTAACAATGTCGGAAACGTTCAAGGCGACATACTTTCAGAGAATATTTCTATACCTGCTTCCTTAGGTGGTGTTGGTTTAGGAACAAATCCCGATGAATTGTTAGTATCAGCCGCTTCATCATGTTATATCATCTCATTAGCAGCTACTCTTGAACGTGCAAAGTTCACAGATATTTCAATTGAACAACAATCGATTGGAACAGCTTGTTTAAATAACGGAAAATTCAGTATGTCAAAAATTGTGCACCATCCTCAAATTCAAATTCCAAGTGATCAAATAGCACAATTAGAAAAGCGATTACCAAAATTGATAACAATTGCAGATAATAATTGCATGATTTCAAATGCTGTAAGAAATAATGTGGACATAAAAATTTATCCCATCATTCAGGCCAAATAAAATCTTTAAGTGATAACGTTTGTTCGACAATATAGCGTTATCACTTTTTTAGGCTTTTAAATTTTCAGAAAATTTGCTAAAATAGTGAAATCTTATTTATAGGAGGCATATAAATGTATTATCATCAACCGTTGTTATTAACACCTGGCCCAACCCCTGTACCTGATGCCATTATGAGAGAAATTCAAGCACCTATGGTTGGTCATCGTTCTAAAGATTTTGAAGACATCGCACAACAAGCATTTCAAGGTCTAAAGCCAATATTTGGGAGTCAAAATGATGTACTTATTTTAACATCTAGCGGTACAAGCGTCTTGGAGGCTAGTATGTTGAACATTGTAAACCCTGAAGATCACTTCGTTGTCATTGTTTCAGGTGCCTTTGGTAACCGATTTAAACAAATTGCACAAACTTATTACAAAAATGTGCATATTTATGACGTAACATGGGGAGAAGCTGTAGATGTCAAAGATTTCATCAATTTCCTTTCAACTTTAAATGTTGAAGTGAAAGCAGTATTTAGTCAATATTGCGAAACATCTACGACAGTGCTACACCCTATTCACGAGTTAGGAAATGCCATCAATCAATTTAATAGTAATATTTATTTTGTAGTTGACGACGTAAGTTGCATTGGTGCTGTTGATGTTGACATTAACAAAGATAAAATTGATGTACTTGTTTCTGGTAGTCAAAAAGCAATTATGTTACCTCCAGGATTAGCTTTTGTAGCTTATAGCCACCGTGCAAAAGAACGTTTCAAAGAAGTAACTACGCCAAAATTTTATCTAGACTTAAATAAATACATTTCGTCACAAGCTGACAATTCTACACCGTTCACACCAAATGTGTCTTTATTTAGAGGTGTAAATGCATACGTTGAAACCGTAAAAGCAGAAGGTTTCAATCACGTAATAGCACGACACTATGCAATTAGAAATGCATTAAGAAGCGCCTTAAAAGCATTAGATTTAACTTTATTAGTCAATGATAAAGATGCATCTCCAACGGTTACAGCATTCAAACCTAATACAAATGATGAAGTGAAAATAATCAAAGATGAACTTAAAAATCGGTTTAAAATAACAATTGCTGGTGGTCAAGGCCATCTTAAAGGTCAAATTTTAAGAATTGGTCATATGGGGAAAATTAGTCCTTTCGATATTTTATCGGTAGTATCTGCTTTAGAAATTATTTTAACTGAACACCGTAAAGTTAACTATATCGGTAAAGGTATATCAAAATATATGGAGGTTATTCATGAAGCAATTTAATGTACTCGTTGCAGATCCCATATCAAAAGATGGTATCAAAGCATTATTAGATCACGAACAATTCAATGTAGATATTCAAACTGGCTTGTCCGAAGAAGCATTAATCAAAATTATACCTTCATACCATGCTTTAATCGTTCGTAGTCAAACTACGGTTACTGAAAATATCATAAATGCTGCTGATTCTTTAAAAGTAATCGCACGCGCCGGTGTTGGTGTAGATAATATTAATATTAATGCTGCAACATTAAAAGGTATTTTAGTTATTAATGCCCCAGATGGTAATACGATTTCAGCTACTGAACATACACTGGCAATGTTATTATCAATGGCACGAAATATTCCGCAAGCACACCAATCACTTACAAATAAAGAATGGAATCGAAATGCATTTAAAGGTACTGAGCTTTATCATAAAACATTAGGTGTCATTGGTGCTGGTAGAATTGGTTTAGGTGTTGCTAAACGTGCGCAAAGTTTCGGAATGAAAATACTAGCTTTTGACCCTTACTTAACGGATGAAAAAGCAAAATCTTTAAGCATTACGAAGGCAACAGTTGATGAGATTGCCCAACATTCTGATTTCGTTACATTACATACACCACTAACACCTAAAACAAAAGGCTTAATTAATGCTGACTTTTTTGCCAAAGCAAAACCTAGTTTGCAAATAATCAATGTGGCACGTGGTGGTATTATTGATGAAAAGGCGCTAATAAAAGCATTAGACGAAGGACAAATTAGTCGGGCAGCTATCGATGTGTTTGAACATGAACCTGCAACTGACTCGCCTCTTGTTGCACATGATAAAATTATTGTTACACCTCATTTGGGTGCTTCAACAGTCGAAGCTCAAGAAAAAGTGGCAATTTCTGTTTCAAATGAAATCATCGAAATTTTAATTGATGGTACTGTAACGCATGCAGTGAATGCACCTAAAATGGACTTAAGCAATATAGATGATACTGTAAAATCATTCATCAATTTAAGCCAAACAGTTGGTGAATTAGCTATTCAATTAATGTACAATGCACCAAGCTCTATTAAAATTACGTACGGTGGCGACTTAGCCTCTATTGATAGTAGTTTATTAACACGTACAATTATTACTCATATTTTAAAAGATGATCTTGGTCCTGAAGTCAATATTATCAATGCTCTAATGTTGTTAAATCAACAACAAGTGACATTAAATATTGAAAATAATAAAGCAGAGACAGGTTTTAGTAACTACTTAGAGGTAGAACTATCAAACGATAGCGATTCCGTTAAAGTTGGCGCTTCTGTCTTTACAGGTTTCGGTCCAAGAATTGTTAGAATTAATAATTTTTCTGTAGACTTAAAGCCAAATCAATATCAAATTGTGTCATATCATAATGATACTCCAGGTATGGTAGGAAAAACTGGCGCATTGTTAGGTAAATACAATATCAACATTGCATCTATGACTTTAGGTAGAACTGAAGCGGGCGGAGATGCGCTAATGATTTTATCCGTTGATCAACCTGTTTCAAACAATATAATTGATGAACTTAAACAAGTTGGTGAATACAATCAAATTTTCACAACTGAATTGACGGTACAGTCATAAACAATTTATGTAAATTCAAAATGCCAAGAAGACATTGGATTACTTCCATTGCTTCTTGGCATTTTTTCATTATTAATTTCATTGTAACTCAATATGAAACCTTTGGTTCAATCATTCACTTCAAGTTGTGCTGTCAAACAACAATCAAATTACAAATTATCTAGTACACCTCTAAGTTCACCTAAATGATTAATAACATAGTCGGCATGATGCGCTTCTAACTCACCTGCAGCATCCTTACCTTTTAAACCTGTTAATGTTCCAATAAACGTTGCACCTATTTTTTGAGCACTTAATAAGTCAGCTAACGAATCGCCTACTATAAATACGTCATCTTTATTTACAATGTTATCTTGCTTATTGATATAAGATTCATATTTATCGCGATTATTACCATATAAAGCTGCGATATAACTAAAAGGATTCGGCTTTCCTAATGGTCGTGCTTGCGGATACATATTCTCTGCTTCTAAAACATCACTTGCTGTTGCAATAAAATCAGCTTCAAAATATGGTAACAATCCTAAATTTTCAAATGGCACAACAGTCTCAGTATAAGGACGACCTGTTGCAATACCTAATTCGAAACCAGCACCTTTTAAATCATTCAGAAGTACCTTAACTTCATCTACTGGTCTCAAAATAATTTCTTGATAAATATAACCTGTCTTAAAAGTAGTTCGTGCTATTTTCTTTTCAACATCTTCATACAACTTCGATCCTAAATACCATTCTTGATAAACTTCTTGCGCTAACGTCCATAATGCACCCTTCAAACTAAATAAAGTAGCATCCGAAACATGTAACTCTGTTGTTGCAAACTCTTCCAAAGCAGCATAAATATTATTTTTACCAACTTTTACATTATCCAAAAATTGTAAAGGTAGTTGTTCATTTAAATTAAAACAGTCTGCTAAGTTTGTGCTTATATTTTGCAACTTCAATTCGACAGGCTCATCTTGATACATGAATGCCTCAATTTCATCATGTGATAACTTTTTCAAAATATCAATTAAATGAATACTAAAAACGATAAATAACATATCCCAATTTGAATTTAGCCCTAGCGATTTTAATTTGTTTAAAATCTTATCTTTTTGAAAAATTCGATTCCTAATGTCTTGTATATCGTTATCAGTCAAAGTTTCCCAATCTATATGTGAATGAAGACCTAAATAACACTTATCCATTAATAATTCATATACCGTTAATGCAGAGACATCGAAACAACGTTCTTCACTTAAAAAAACGCCATCAACATCAAATAAAATTTTCTTCACAATCCCCACTCCATTTCTGAAAATTCAGATATAAATCATTCTACTATTTGACTAAAAAAAGCGCAAACCCTATTGAAGTTGGATTTGCGCTTTAGCTGTTTAAATTTTATAAATGTTTTTCAATTTCATCAGCAACCTGCTGTACGTGTGTACCGACAATAACTTGAGTTGAATGTTTACCATTAACAGTAACACCAACTGCACCGGCGTTTTTAATCTTCTGTTGATCAATAATAGATGTGTCTTTTAACTCTAGACGCAACCTTGTTGCACAATTAGTTAAATTAACAATATTCTCTTGACCACCTAAACCTTCTAATATTTGTATAGCATGTTGATGATATTTACTTTGTTTAATATCATTTTCACCAGGAGCAATATTATCTTTTACAACTGTTGGATCAACTAATTCATTTTCACCTCTACCAATCGTATTCAAGTTAAATACTTGGATTACTACACGGAAAATCACATAGTATAAGATGAAAAATACAACACCTTGAACAAGCAACATCAATGGATGATTTGATACCGGATTAATTAGTGATAACACATAATCTATCAAACCTGCACTAAATGAAAATCCAGCTGTCCAATGGAATGTAGCTGCGATAAATAAAGATAATCCTGTTAATAACGCATGAACAACATATAAGATTGGCGCAACAAACATAAATGCAAACTCAATCGGCTCTGTAACACCAACGAAAAATGCTGCAACTGAACTCGCTAGGAACCAACCGTAAACTTGTTTTTTCTGAGTCGTTTTAGCTGTATGATACATTGCTAACGCAGCCGCTGGAATACCGAACATCATGATTGGGAAGAATCCCGCTTGATAGCGTCCTGTAATACCTTTTATAGCATCTTTGCCACTTTGGAATTTACCAATATCATTAATACCAATCGTATCAAACCAGAACACACTATTCAGTGCATGATGTAATCCTGTAGGAATTAATAGTCTGTTAGCAACACCATATATGAAAGCACCAAACGATCCTAAACCAACTATAGATTCACCAAATTTTACAATCCATGAATAAAGTAGTGGCCATAAGAATAACAATATGACAACTAAAAATGTACAGTAAAATGCAGTCATAATTGGAACTAGACGTTTACCACTAAAAAATGATAATGCTAATGGTAATTCTGTTTCACTAAACTTATTGTATGCATAAGCTGCTATTAAACCTATTACAATACCAACAAAGACATTGCCATTATTCATCTTTTCAAAAGCTGAATTTATTTCCGAAGCTTTCATTCCTAATAAAGGCGCTAATTTCATTGGTGATAATACAACTGTAACTAAAAAATATCCTAACGTAGCTGCAAGCGCGACTGCACCATCATTTTTCTTTGCCATTCCTATAGCTACACCAATTGCAAATAAAATACCTAATTGCTCTAAAATCGTAGTACCTACCGTAGTAAAGAACATTGCGATTTTCGGCGTCGCATGAAGTGCATTTAACGTATTACCAATTCCGGCAATAATTGCTGCAGCCGGTAAAATGGCAACTGGTAACATTAACGAACGCCCTAAATTTTGGAAAAATTTATACATTGAATGTCATCCTTCTTAAAATAAGGTAGAAATATAAAGATTACTAATGTAACTAGAATAACTACTTCGATACTCCGTTATAGTCACCTAGGCTTACTAACCAGCTATATTTCTACCTCAAGTTATTTTATAAACTTTTTACAATTTCATGCAATTCTTGTTGTAACTTTGCTGTTCGTGTTTCAATCTCTTTTGTAATATAATCGATACGCTCGTTTCGTTTTAAATCTTTAGGTAAATCGTTAATATCGATTGGTTTACCAATATTTATGTATGCTTGTCCTGTTAAAAGACCGTGAATCTTAGTAGGACCAACATAAGCAACAGGTAATATTGGTGACTTACTTAACATTGCAATTGTTGAAGCACCACGTTTCAAAGGTGCACCTTCTTGCGATGTGCGAGAACCTGTTGGGAAGATACCAACTGTCTTATTATCTTTCAACAAATTGATTGGGCGTTTTAAAGTACTAGGTCCTGGATTTTCACGATCTACAGGAAATGCATTTAAAGACGTTAAAAATTTACCAATCCATTTATTTTTGAATAATTCTTTTTTAGCCATATAATGAATTTGATTAGGATATAATGCCATACCTAGCATAATGACTTCGTTATAACTTTCATGCGTACAAGTTACGACATATTTACTATCCTTAGGAATATTATCTTTACCGATTACGTATAATGATTTTGACATTTTAACTAAAATGAAATTCAAAATCTTACTAATCACTGAATACATTGTGCCACCTACTTAACTTATTTGTTTATAACAACTAGATTTTATCACTATATTTTTACTAGAACAAGATAGTCTGAAAATACATCTAAAGTTGTATAGTGTATTACTAGCAATAATTATAAAAAAAAGACATAATTAAAGCATATATAAATCATATAATGGAGGTTAAGTATGTCAGATTTTAATCATACAGATCATTCTACAACAAACCATAGCCAAACACCTAGATACAGAAGACCTAAATTTCCATGGTTTAAAACAGTCATCGTTGCATTGATTGCTGGAATTATTGGTGCACTTCTAGTACTTGGTATAGGCAAAGTATTAAATAGTACAATTTTAAATAAAGATGGTTCAACTGTTCAGACAACAAATAATAAAGGTGGCAATCAATTAGACGGTCAAAGCAAGAAATTCGGTACCGTTCATGAAATGATAAAATCTGTCTCCCCTACAATTGTTGGAGTTATTAACATGCAAAAAGCATCAAGTGTAGACGACTTATTAAAAGGCAAATCATCTAAACCATCTGAAGCTGGAGTAGGTTCAGGTGTTATCTATCAAATAAACAACAATTCAGCTTATATCGTTACAAACAATCATGTTATTGATGGCGCAAATGAAATTAGAGTCCAATTACATAATAAAAAACAAGTTAAAGCGAAATTAGTTGGTAAAGATGCAGTAACTGATATTGCTGTACTTAAAATTGAAAATACAAAAGGTATTAAAGCGATTCAATTCGCCAACTCTTCAAAAGTACAAACTGGCGATAGCGTATTCGCAATGGGTAACCCATTAGGATTACAATTTGCTAACTCTGTAACATCTGGTATCATTTCAGCAAGCGAACGTACTATTGACGCTGAGACAACTGGTGGCAATACAAAAGTCAGCGTTCTTCAAACAGATGCTGCTATTAACCCAGGTAACTCAGGTGGCGCATTAGTAGATATTAATGGTAATTTAGTTGGTATTAACTCAATGAAAATTGCTGCGACACAAGTTGAAGGTATCGGGTTTGCTATTCCAAGTAATGAAGTTAAAGTAACAATTGAACAACTTGTAAAACATGGTAAAATTGACCGCCCTTCGATTGGTATTGGTTTAATTAATTTGAAAGATATTCCTGAAGAAGAGCGCGAGCAACTTCATACTGATAGAGAAGACGGTATTTATGTCGCCAAAGCTGATAGTGATATTGATCTTAAAAAAGGTGATATTATTACAGAAATTGATGGCAAGAAAATTAAAGATGATGTTGATTTAAGAAGCTATTTATATGAAAATAAAAAACCTGGTGAATCAGTCACTGTTACCGTTATCCGTGATGGTAAAACAAAAGAAGTTAAAGTGAAATTAAAACAACAAAAAGAACAACCAAAACGTCAAAGCCGATCAGAACGTCAATCACCTGGCCAAGGCGATAGAGATTTCTTTAGATAATTTACAGACAGAAAAGTACATTAAGAGCCTACTCATTACATTCTTAGGAATGAATATGAGTAGGCTCTAATTTATTTAGCTATGCAATTATATTTATTGATAGTTAACCATGAAGTATTTTTTCTTACCGCGACGAATAATCGTAAATTCGCCATCAATTTTATCTTCTGGTGCTAAAGCATAATTAACATCTTGTTGTCTCTCACCATTAATATAAATCGCACCATTGTTAACATCTTCACGTGCTTGTCGTTTAGAAGGAGAAATGCCTGTTTCAATAAGGACTTCAACGATATTTGTTGTGTCATTTGATAATGTCACTTGAGGCACATCTTTAAATCCATCTTTTAATTCTTTCGCTGATAATGATTTTAAATCACCACTAAATAATGCTTGTGAAATACGGATTGCATCATTTAATGCATCTTCACCATGAATAAATTTAGTTACTTCTTCAGCTAATGTTTTTTGAGCTTCACGTAAATGCGGTGCTTCATTTTTAGATTGTTCTAAGCGATCAATTTCTTCTTTTCCTAAGAAAGTAAAGTATTTTAAGAATTTAATTACATCTTCGTCTGATTGATTAATCCAGAATTGATAAAATTCATAAGGACTTGTTTTTTCAGCATCTAACCAAACAGCACCTGACTCAGACTTACCAAATTTCTTACCATCTGATTTAGTTACAAGCGGAATAGTTAAACCGTATGCGTCTGTTTGACCATACATACGACGCATTAATTCAATACCACTTGTGATATTACCCCATTGATCTGATCCACCTACTTGAATCTTACAATTCAATTCTCTATTCAAATGACCGAAATCAATAGCTTGTAAAATCGTGTATGTGAATTCTGTATATGAAATACCATGTTCTAAACGACTTTGGATTGAATCTTTACCTAACATGTAATTAACGCCGACGTGTTTACCATAGTCACGTAAAAAGCTAATTAATGAGATTTGTCCTAACCAGTCTCTATTATTAACAAGCACTGCACCATGGTCTGTTCCAAATTCAAAAATATTGTGCATTTGCTTACTAATACCTTCGATATTTTTATCTACTTGTTCTTCTGTTTGTAGCACACGTTCTTCTGATTTACCTGATGGATCACCAATCATACCTGTACCACCGCCAATTAAAACGATAGGACGATGTCCATGTTCTTGAAAACGTCTTAATGTTAAGAATGGTAGTAAGTGACCAATATGTAAACTATCTGCCGTTGGATCGGCACCGCAGTATAACGTCACTTGTTCTTTATTTAATAAATCTTCAATACCTTGTTCATCAGTTTGTTGATAAATAAGACCTCTCCATTTTAAATCTTCAATTAATACATTCGTCATTATTATTTCCTCCTATTTATAATTATTTATTGAATACTTGTTAAAATACTTTAAAGTTTTTTGAACGTAAAAAAAACCCTTACAACAAATATGTAAGGGCGCGATTGCACGTTACCACCAAACTTAAACATAATCATAAGATAATGTTCACTCTATTAATGATACGTTCATTAATAAACGTAGGACATGTTAGTTATAAAGGTGTATTCATATTATTAAAAACACTAGTTCACAGCGACCACTAGCTCTCTGATGATTTCAAATAATATTACTTGTCCTTTTATCCTATTCTTTATGCATTTTCCCTAATTATAATTAACGTTAAAATAAAAGTCAAATTGCTTAAATATGGTATACTATACGTAATTTAGGAGGTTAAAGATGACGAATCAAGACAACAATCATCAATTGAATCATCGTATATATCATTTTGAAAAGATATATAAAGCTATCAAACATGTCATTGTTTTTATATTTATGATTTTCATTGCCATCGTTGCTATCGCTGTGATTGCGATGTCTTTATATTTTCATCATTTAACTAAAACGTCCGACTCATTATCAGATGATGCTTTAATAAAAAAAGTTCGACAAATACCTGGCGATGAATTATTAGATCATAATAACAAAAATTTATTATATGAGTATAACCATTCTCAAAACTCACTCATTATAGGCCCTAAAACATCAAGTCCAAATGTCATTAAAGCATTAACGTCATCTGAAGACACTTTATTTTATAAACATGATGGCATCTTACCAAAGGCGATTTTAAGAGCAATGATACAAGATATTTTTAATACTGATCAAAGTTCAGGTGGTAGCACAATTACACAACAACTTGTTAAAAATCAAGTTCTTACCAACGAAAAAACATATAGTAGAAAAGCAAATGAACTTCGCCTAGCAATTAGATTAGAACACCTACTCTCAAAAGATGAAATTATATATACATATTTAAATATAGTTCCCTTCGGTAGAGATTATAATGGCGCTAATATTTCCGGAATTGCATCCGCTTCATATAGTTTGTTTGGTATTCCACCAAAAGATTTATCAATTGCACAATCTGCATACCTTATCGGTTTGTTGCAAAGCCCTTATGGCTATACACCCTACGAAAAAGATGGAACATTAAAATCGGATAAAGAGTTGAAATATAGTATTCAAAGACAACATTATGTATTAAAGCGTATGTTAATCGAAGATCAAATCACTGAAAAAGAATACAACGACGCATTAAAATATGATATTAAATCACATTTGTTAAATCGAAAAAAGCGTTAATTGATGCTCACTTTTTAAAGTAACCACAACAATGAATCCAAATATTAAAAACAGCAGTAAGATTATTTTCAATTAGAAAATTTCTCACTGCTGTTCTTTTTATTTACTCTAAAGGAAAGCCATTAAACCAATCAATAGTTTATAAATTAATTGCTTTCACATTGTCTACAAAGTTAATCATACATATGCTATATTTAGTTAATTATTTAGATTCTTTTCTGAATTTAGGAATGAATAAAGCTAACATACCTAATAACGCATATAAGCCCCACCATGATTGGCTTGAAGTTGTTTCTCCAGTTTTTGGTAGCATTTTAGATTGACTAAGTTTGTTTTCTTTCGATGGTGTGCCGGCTTTTTCTTTTGTTTTCACTGTTTTATCTACAGTTTTATGAATATCACTCGGCAGATGTTCAGTTGTTTTTTTGTCAGTAACTTTGTCTGTATTATTATAATTTTGTTTCACTACGTCAAGCTTTGCTGCTTTTCCAGTATGATTATTTTTATCGGCAATATGATTCAGCTGTATGACTTTGTCTTTATTTTTATTAGAGTCTTTATCAGTATCGACATTAGATGGCATACCAACGCTATTATCGGCATCTTTATCCACATTTCTATCAGTGTCTTTAGCAATTTGAGTATCCATTTCTTTAAGATCATACTTATCGAAGTGAGTGTTATTCATCATATTTGTTGATGAATGATCAATATTTAGATGCGCATCTTTGTCAACACTACTATCAGTATCTTTAACCATGTCAGACTCTGGTTCTATCACATCTGCTTTATCAGACGCATCTTTAGGATTTGTTGCAGTGCTGCTATTTTCAGCTACATCTGTATCAGCAACCTTATCTTCTTGTCCTGTTTGTACATTTAGCGGTTCACTCGTGTTATTTTGTGATGTATCATCATCTTTTGTATTGATATCCTGATTTATAATTCTGACATGATATTGACCTTCATAACCAATGTTTGCCACAACGACTTTAACAATCGCATTGTAAACTGCTTTGTCAGGTATATATGGGAAAATCAGCGTTCTAGAATTATTTTTAGGATCTTTAGAAACAGTAGTGACACGTTTACCTTCTACAATTAAATCTTTCCAGTAACTGTCATCCTTTGTTTTCATCACTACATATTTTTGACCATTTAAAGTTGCTGTATAGAATGGATGTTCAACAAAGCCGTCCATAACTGACTCACTATTTTCTTCACTTTCAAAAACAACAAAATGCGCTTCTTGTAAATCTGTTAATTGATCATTTGTAGGTGTAACATTTTCAAATTCCGTCACTGCTGATTTAACTTGATCAGCTAACTCTACTCTAGTTTGATCTAATTTCTTTTTATATTCCGCCTTATATTTTTCTGGCAATTTCTCTTGTAATTTTTCTAATTCATAAACTTGTCTTTCTAACGTTTTAGCTTTGTGATACGGAGCTAATAATTTTTGTAAATTGTATGTTTCTTCATCCACATAGTCGTCTGGGTTATTAGTAATAGGCTGTGCAAAGACCATTAGCGTATAATCATAGTCTTCATGGATGTTCTCACCATATTCAATAGATGACACAATTTTAACTTCTCTCGTACCATTAGATACTGGGAAACGAATATAGGCATAATCTTTATCAGAATCATATGATACTAATTCGACTGGTAACTTTTTGTCACCTTCATAAACTTCAAATTTCTTCCATGTTGAAGCTGTCTTTAAACCTAATTCAATTATTGGTCCTGTTTTTGTAAAAATGACAGTT
Source organism: Staphylococcus sp. HMSC36A10 (assembly GCF_001838845.1). NCBI lineage: Bacteria > Bacillati > Bacillota > Bacilli > Caryophanales > Staphylococcaceae > Staphylococcus > Staphylococcus sp. HMSC36A10. Next base: position 62,924 of record NZ_KV839105.1, on the reverse strand, counting down.
GCTGGTTCAACAGTACTAGCATAATGATAGAACTGTCTTTCACCTTTATCATTTTTCATTTGAAAATCAATTGGTCGCCAATTATCAGCTGTATGTTCTTTATCGATGATAGCCGGGTTTTTAATTGCATCTTGTAGTGATTCATCTGCTGGTGGATACTGTTGATTAACATCCGACTGATTACTTGACTCATTCGTTTTATCGTTAGTATTACCATTAGAATTTGTTTCATGAGCTGGTTGGCTTGACGCTTGATCTGCATTCGTTGACGATTTTGGTTGTGCAGGTTGACTCATATTGGTCGTTGCCTGCGGTTGATTATTAGCATTGTTGATCGTTGATGTATTTTGATTAGATGTATTCGTGTTTGTTTGATTACTTGCGACTGAACTTGATTGATCATTCGTTACTACTGCATCATTTGTATCTGATTTTACAAGTGAAGGATCGTTATAAATAGGTTTAGCAAATACTAATTTAGTATAATCATAATTTGTTTCTTCTCCATCATCAATTTGAGTCGAAGAAACAATTTTCAATTCTTGTGTGCCATCTGAAACTGGGAATCGAATATAGGCATGGTCTTCTGGTACAGGACTATATGATACAAGTCTCACTGGCAATTTTTGATTGTTTTCATAGACTTCAAACTTTTTCCATGTTGAAGCAGTATTGATGTCTAATTCAACTTCTGCTTTCTTTTTAGTGTAATACACATCTGCTGGATCTTTGATGCTGAAAAAGTGATAGTACTGCGTTTCATTGTTTTTATCTAATAATTGGAAATTGACTTGTTCTCTTGGACCTATATCATGTTCTTTATTTTCTAATGCAGGATCTTTAATTGCATCTTTAAGTGATTCATCCGCTGCAGGATAGTTTTTCGCAGTGTTTGCTGGTTGCGTAGCAGGTTGTGTTTGATTTGTATCCTTTGGTGGCTGAGTTGTAGTTGCATTATTATTTTGATTTTCCGAGATTTTATCTGAAGTATTTGTATTTTCTGCTGCTTGCGCTTGATGTTGAGAAGTAATTAAAAATAGTGTACTGACAATGACCGATGCAACGCCTAGAGTTGATTTTCTAATAGAATAGAAAGACCTTAATTTTGGGTGATGTTTGTTCATGTTGTTAACAACTCCTATAAGATTATATTTAATTGATAATAATTATCAATATCAATTATTAGTGTTAATTGTAGCGCATCCCAATTAAATATTGCAACCTATTTTATTAACTTTTTTTAATATGTAATATTCATTGCATCGCTTTCCTATTCTTCAAGCCCACTTTTTATCTTCATATACATTAATTAACCACCTTCAAACATTGTCGTTAGATTCGCCAAATTGAATCTATTTTTAGCACAGCAAAAAACCGAACTGCTGAAATAATGCATCTCCAACAGTCCGGTCTATTAAACTATTTACTTATCTTTATTAAACAATTGACATGATTTATTAGAATAACCCAATTGCATGACCATCATCAGTAACATCCATGTTTAATGCTGCTGGTTTTTTAGGTAAACCAGGCATAGTCATGATTGCACCTGTCAACGCTACGATAAATCCTGCACCTGTTTTCGCTTCTAATTCACGAATTGTAATTTCAAATCCTGATGGTGCACCTAACAACGTTTGATCATCTGAGAATGAATATTGTGTTTTCGCCATACATACTGGGTAATTATCCCAACCATTTTCTTTAAATTGTTTTAATTGTTTTTGCGCTTTACTGCTAAACGTTACTTTTGAACCGCCATAGATTTCAGTCACAATCTTTTCAATCTTTTGCTCTAATGGTAATTCTAATTCATATAAAGGTTTAAATGAATTAGGTTGATCAATGACTTCTAATACTTCATTTGCTAAGTCAACGCCACCTTTACCACCTTTTTCCCAAACTTCAGTTAAGGCAATTCGTACGTTATTTTCTTTAGCCCAAGATTTTACATATTCTACTTCTGCATCGGTATCATGTATAAATGCATTAATTGCAACAACCGGTTCTACACCGAATTTTTTAATATTATTAACATGACGCTCTAAATTAACAATTCCTGCTTTTACTGCTTCTACATTTTCTTCTTTTAAATTATCTTTCGCTACACCACCATGCATTTTTAACGCACGAATTGTCGCAACAACAACGACAGCTGCCGGATCAAATCCTGCTTCACGCGCTTTAATATCCATGAATTTTTCAGCGCCTAAGTCTGAACCAAATCCAGCTTCCGTTACAACGATATCAGCTAAATCACGTGCTGTTTCAGTTGCTAAAATTGAGTTACAACCGTGTGCGATATTCGCAAATGGTCCACCATGAACTAATGCAGGTGTCCCTTCAATTGATTGTACTAAGTTTGGTTTTATTGCATCTTTTAAAATCATTGCAAGTGCACCTTCCACTTTTAAATCTGCAACTGTAACTGGCTTGCGATCTCTAGTGTAACCAATAGTAATACGACTAATTTTATCTTTTAAGTCTTTAATACTTCTACTTAAACATAAAATCGCCATAATTTCAGACGCTACTGTAATATTAAAGCCATCTTCACGTGGTACACCATTTGTAGGTCCACCTAACCCAACGTTTACATGTCTAAGTGCACGATCATTCATATCTAATACACGTTTCCACTCAATACGTCTTTGATCGATTCCTAATTCGTTACCTTGGTGAATATGATTATCGATAAACGCAGACAATGCATTATTTGCAGTTGTAATCGCATGGAAATCTCCGTTGAAATGTAAGTTGATATCTTCCATAGGTAAGACTTGCGCATAACCACCACCAGTCGCACCACCTTTGATACCAAATGTTGGTCCTAAAGCAGGCTCTCTTAATGCAACCATAACGTTTTTATTTAACTCATGGAATGCATCAGCTAAACCAACTGTAACCGTTGATTTACCTTCACCAGCTGGTGTTGGGCTCATCGCAGTTACTAAAACAACTTTCCCTTTGTTTTCTCTTGGCGTAATTTTATTAATGTCGATTTTAGCTTTGTAATGACCATAAGGTTCTAATGCATCCTCTGAAATACCTACTGATGCAGCAATATCCTTAATTGGTTGTAGTGTTGATTGATTCGCAATATCTAAATCTGATAAATGAGTCAACTTTTTTCGCCCCTTTTTGTTTAATTTATGCATTTATAATATGTAAGTTGTAGCTAAGAAATTTTTACTTACATTCATATAATAACGAACTGTTAAAAACTTGTCGACTAAATCGGGTTAGCGCTTTCATTTTTGCAATAAATTCACTTATTAAAGTTTTGTATTATAAAACTTTTAGCGTTTGATACTATTGATAACTATATTTTTCTATTATTTAAAATAATCATCTTCCAAAGATTATATTAAAAATAAAAAGCAATATAAAGATATGCCATTATTGTTATGTCATCATTTTCAAATGCTTTCTACGAAATGATATGACACAAGTTAACAGCTCTTTATATTGCTTATCGTAAAGTAAACGATTATTTAAACATTGACATGAAATATGTTGTCACCCTTTATTCTTCGAAAAAAATCTTCAATAACATTCATGTCATTATTCCATTGTACTTAAATCCCCAGCATCTAAATTTAATTCCCAAGCTTTTAATACACGTCTCATAATTTTACCTGACCGTGTTTTAGGTAATTTATCTTTAAATTCGATTTCACGTGGTGCTGCATGTGCCGACAAACCTTCTTTAACAAATATACGAATTTCTTCTTTTAATTCGTCTGTTGGTTCATATCCTTTTCTCAGTGCAACAAACGCCTTAATTATTTCACCGCGAACCGGATCTGGTTTACCAATAATTCCTGCTTCGGCAACTGCTTCGTGTTCAACCAATTTAGACTCAACCTCAAATGGTCCAACTCGTTCACCAGCTGTCATAATTACATCATCAACACGTCCTTGGAACCAGAAGTAACCATCTTCATCTTTATATGCCGAATCACCAGATACATACCAGTCTCCAATAAAATATGATTTATATTTTTCTGGATTCTTCCAGATACGATACATCATTGATGGCCAGCCTTTTTTTATAGCAAGGTTGCCCATTCGATTTGGTGGTAATTCATTACCTGCATCATCGATAATTGCAGCTTGAATACCAGGTAATGGTTTGCCCATTGAGCCAAGCTTGACGTCCATCGTTGGATAGTTAACAATCATATGTCCACCTGTTTCTGTCATCCACCAAGTATCTAACACCGTTAAACCGTATACTTTTTTCGCCCATTTTATAACTTCAGGATTTAAAGGCTCACCTACTGATAGAATCGAACGTAACGATGACAAGTCATATTTCTCAACAATATCGTCACCAGCACTCATTAACATTCTTAAAGCTGTTGGTGCCGTATACCAAATCGTCACTTTAAAATCTTCAATCATACTATACCACTGTTCTGGTGAAAAGCGACCACCAGCTATACAATTTGTAGCGCCATTTAACCATGGTGCAAAAATACCATAAGATGTTCCTGTAACCCAACCTGGATCTGCTGTACACCAATAAACATCATCTTCTTGTAAATCTAATACATATTTTCCAGAAATATAGTGCACTAACATTGCTTGTTGAACATGCAATACACCTTTAGGTTGCCCAGTAGAACCTGATGTATAATGTAAAATCAAACCATCATCCGACTTTAACCATTCAATGTCAAATTCATCGCTAGCAGTTTCCATCAAACTAATGAAGTCTATGTAATTGTCTTCTACATCCTCATCTACGACAACAATTTTTTTCAAGTTCGGTAATTTATCTACAGGTACTCGAGGTAACAATGCCTTATTAGTAATTAACACTTTAGCTTCACTGTTCTCTAATCTATCCGCAACTGCCTTTTCCATAAATGCTTCAAATAACGGCCCAACAATTGCACCAATTTTTAAAACACCTAACAACGCAAAATATAGTTCAGGTGTACGCGACATAAATATAAATACTCTGTCACCTTTGTCAACTTCTGCATGTTCAGACAAAACATTCGCTGCTTTATTAGATAACCGTTGCATATCTTTATAAGTATACGATTCTTTTCTGTGCTCATCTTTGTAATTTAACGCTATTTTATCCCCTAATCCTTGATCTACATGGCGATCTATACATTCATATGCCATGTTCATTTTTCCAGTTTCACTCCAAGAAAATGCTTGTTCTACGTCTTTCCAATCAAAAGTATTATATGTTTCTTCATAATCTTTAAGGTTATGTTTACCTTGCGCTCCTTTATAAACTTCGACTTTCATTTGAAACTCCCCCTTTGTTATGTGAAAACGCTTTCTTTCTCAATATTATACATAACATTTCTAATTATTCAAAATTTTTACTTTTATCCTTTTTCTAGTATTAATTATTGTAAATTTTCTATATAATGAATTTAATACAATCACGACGTCGATTGAGGAGTTGAAAATATGAATCATTTAAAGACGTATCAATCCGAAGATTATTACATTCATGACAAGCAATTTGTTATTGAAGGTCCTTTAACACACGAAGATTTGAAAGCGCTTACTTTCGATGCGCATTTAACCGCATTTAGAGATGCTGAAGATCAGTATAAAGCTTTGTTAGAAATTACAACATTACCAGAAGGTAGAATTTATGTTGCTCGCCAAGATCAACTCATTGTGGGTTATGTCACTTTCCACTATCCTGATGAAATTGAGCGCTGGTCTACAGGTAAGCTTCCATATTTAATCGAATTGGGGGCAATTGAAGTCAGCATCAATTTTAGGCAATTACAACTTGCAGAAAAGCTGATACAACTTAGCCTTTCTACACCAGAATTCGAGAATTATATCGTTATAACTACAGAATATTACTGGCATTGGGATTTAAAAAATTCAAAGTTAGATGTATTTGACTATAAAAAATTAATGCAGCGGTTAATGGCAACTGGTGGACTTGAAATATTCGCTACAGATGATCCAGAAATAACAAGTCATCCAGCTAATTGTTTAATGGCAAGAATTGGCAAAAACATTACATTAGAACAGCAACAAGCGTTTGATGATATTCGTTATATGAATCGGTTTTTCTTTTAATTTTTGGAATATCGGAGGGATTATATGCAACAACATTCATCAAAAACTGCATATGTTTATTCAGATAAGTTATTACAATATCGATTTCATGACCAACATCCCTTCAATCAAATGCGTTTAAAATTAACAACAGAGCTACTTTTGAATGCAAATTTATTGTCTCCAGAACAAATAGTACAACCTAGAATTGCAACAGATGACGAATTAATGTTAATTCATAAATATGATTACGTCGAAGCTATTAAGCATGCTTCACATGGCATTATCAGTGAAGATGAGGCTAAGAAATATGGATTAAATGATGAAGAGAATGGTCAATTTAAGCATATGCACCGTCATAGTGCCACAATTGTTGGAGGCGCTTTAACTTTAGCAGATCTTATTATGTCAGGCAAAGTATTAAATGGTTGTCACTTAGGTGGTGGTTTGCATCACGCTCAACCTGGTCGAGCAAGTGGTTTTTGTATATACAATGATATTGCAATTACCGCACAATACTTAGCTAAAGAATACAATCAACGCGTTTTAATCATAGATACCGATGCACATCATGGAGATGGTACACAATGGAGTTTCTATGCCGATAACCATGTTACTACTTATTCTATCCATGAAACCGGAAAGTTTCTATTCCCAGGCTCTGGTCACTATACTGAACGCGGTGAAGATATCGGCTATGGACACACTGTAAATGTCCCACTTGAACCGTATACAGAAGATGCATCATTTTTGGAGTGTTTTAAATTAACAGTTGAGCCTGTCGTAAAGAGTTTTAAACCTGATATTATTCTAAGCGTAAATGGTGTCGATATACATTATCGTGATCCACTAACTCATCTAAATTGTACGTTACATTCATTATATGAAATTCCATATTTTGTAAAATATTTAGCTGATTCTTATACGAATGGAAAGGTAATTATGTTTGGTGGCGGAGGCTACAATATTTGGAGAGTCGTACCACGTGCATGGAGTCATGTATTCTTAAGTTTAATTGATCAACCAATTCAAACTGGTTATTTACCGTTAGAATGGATTAATAAATGGAAACATTATTCATCTGAATTATTACCTAAAAGATGGGAAGATCGTTTAAATGATTATACCTATGTCCCCCGCACAAAAGAAATTAGTGAAAAAAATAAAAAATTAGCTTTACATATAGCGAGTTGGTACGAATCTACTCGTCAATAAGTAACCTAATCTGCAACAATTTTAAAAGATAAATAAAAGGCATTCTTCCAACACCCATATAATTCGGGTCGTTAGATGAATGCCTAATTTTGTGAATTTATTTTGTAGTTCCTCGGTATTCAATTCTGTGAGGTAAAACTACATTTGGTTCTTCTATCTTTTCATCGTTCATATATTTTGTTAATAAGCGCATCCCTACTGCACCGATATCATATAATGGTTGAATAACACTAGAAAGTTGTGGTCTAACCATCTCAACTAAACGTGTATTATTGAAACTAATAATTTGTAATTCCTCTGGAACTTTAATACCAGCATCCATTGCACTATGCATAATACCAATAGCTTCTTCGTCACTGATACATAATATAGCATCTGGAAGATTACCTTTCATTTTGGCAAAAGCTTTTACGCCTTCTTTATAACTTTCAGCACCAGAACAATTCAATGTATCACCTAATTGAAGACCATTTTTATTTAACACTTCAGTTAAACCTTCTAAAACATCTTCTTGAGCTTTTTTAGAATGTTCTCCACCTACTAAAGCAAATGATTTAGCGCCTTTTTCAATTAATTCTCCCGTAATTTCTTTCGCAGCTTCAGTAAAATCAATATTAACTGATGCTATATGTGCATCCTTACCATTTGTTCCTGATACTACTACAGGTACAGATGATTGATTTATCAATTCTTTCATTTCTTCAGTAATTGTACCACCAAGGAAAATAATACCATCAACTTGTTTACTTAATAAGTTATTAAAAATTTCTTTTTCCTTTTCAGGATCGTTATCTGAATTTGAAATAATTGAGTGATATTTATACATTGTTGCAATATCTTCAAGTCCACGAGCAAGTTGTGAATAATAGATATTAGATATATCTGGAATGATCACACCTACTGTTGTTGTCTTTTTACTAGCTAAACCTCTAGCAACAGCATTTGGACGATAATTCAAACGCTTAATGACTTCGTTAACTTTATTTTTAGTTTCTGCTTTAACATTTTGGTTCCCATTAACAACACGCGACACTGTGGCCATAGAGACACGCGCTTCTCTTGCTACATCATATATAGTAACTGTCATAATTTCCTCCTTGTAAACGTTTTATTCATTATAATAACATGTTTTCATTTCATTTTCATAGTTTACCATATTTTAATTTACAGTAACATATTTTTGTTTGGAAAAATTTAGCGAAAAGCTTGAAATAAAAACAACCGCTAAATGATAACGAACGATATATTTTAATTTTATATAAACTTTTTTCATTTTTAATTGTAATATTTTGAGAAAGCCTTTTCAAATATCAATTGCATTTGTTGAAAAATATTCACATTTCAGTAACAAATGTGTGAATCTATTATATTTTACAGATAATTCATAGTTATAATTTTAATTACTGCTATCAGTCATAATCTTTAATAATTGTGAAATTGAACAAGTGTCGAAGTATTATAACAATCGTTAAGTGCAGTATACCTTTATTTCTATACAAAAAATAATAGCCACTCTAAAAGTAATATACTCTTAGAATGGCTATAAGTTTAAAATTGTCGATTCAAAGATAATATTCTACTTCAACATGACATATTAGTTAAGTAGTCTATAGTTTCCTTGGAATATTATTTTAACTTTTTAGCGTTATATAAATCAGCTAAAGGCTTTAATTCATCATAAAATGCTTGGAATTCATCTAAATCCATTTGTTGACCCGCATCACTAAGTGCAACAGATGGATCTGGATGCACCTCAGCCATAACTCCATCAGCACCAACTGCTAATGCTGCTTTCGCAGTTGGTAACATGATATCTTTACGACCTGTACTATGCGTAACATCTACCATGACTGGTAAGTGTGTACCTTGTTTTAAAATTGGTACTGCTGAAATATCTAAAGTGTTACGTGTCGCCTTTTCATAAGTTCGGATTCCACGTTCACATAAAATAATGTTTTGATTACCTTGTGAAGCAATGTATTCAGCTGCATAAACAAACTCTTCGATTGTAGCAGATAAACCACGTTTTAATAGAATAGGCTTTTTCGTACGGCCAGCTTCTTTTAATAACTCGAAGTTTTGCATATTACGTGCACCAATTTGGAATACGTCTAAATACTCATCAGCCACTTCAAAATCATTTGGATTTACGATTTCGCTGACAACATTTAAATCATATTTATCTTTAATCTGTTTAAGTATTTTAAGTCCTTCAACACCTAGGCCTTGGAAATCATATGGTGATGTACGTGGTTTAAATGCACCGCCACGAATAAATTTTTCACCTTTAGCATGTAAGTTTTTAGCAACAGCTTCAACTTGTTCAAATGATTCAACTGAACATGGCCCAAATACAAATGATTTATTGCCGTCTCCAATAATGCCCCCATTATCAAATGTTACAATCGTATCTTCAGGTTTCAACTTACGTGATACATATAAATGTTTTTCATTTTCAGATTTTTGTAAATCTGTAGAGGCTTTGAAAATTTCTTTAAATAATTGCTTAATAGTATTATCGTTGAATGGTCCTTTGTTACTATCGATTAAGTCGTTAAGCATTTCTTTTTCACGTTGTGGATCATAGATACGTGTACCTTGTTTTAATTTTTCTTCCCCAATTTTTTGTGCTAGTTCACCACGTTTAGATAATAAGTCTAAAATTTGATGATTCAGTGATACAATCTCACTTCTGTATGATTCTAATTTATTACTCATCCTTACTCACCTCTACTAATTATTTCAAGTATATTCCACTTTAAAGCAATAAAATATAATGTTAAAAAATATTCTAACAATATCATATGTATAGTTCAACCCTAAATTGACAGAAAATAATCAATTTTCTAATTATATGATTCGAGACTGACATTTCGATTTTCTCAGTCATTATTGGAAAGTTATATTCTATATTGATATTTATTAGCAAATGTTAATCAATTAAATAAGTGTCATTATTATAGCTTATTTTGAGTCAACATTACTGCTTTTAAGAAAAATTTTCGTTTCTATCTTCTATTATAAATCTAAAATTCTCATACATTCAACCTAACGCTTAATAAAAATTAACAACCTTTGTCTTTGTATATTAATATAAATCTATATTGAACATCACTCACCAACACATTCAGCTATATTTAAATTAGTGAACGTCATTGTACCTTCTAAGATTCATTGTTTATTTGATTATCGAATATTTTTCCATCTTCAGCTTAAAATGTGCAATATCACTATTGTAATCTAACGATGTTACAAACAACATAAATACATGGAATGATTGCGTTGCCTTTCAAAATAAACTGATGATATCAAAAAAGGTAAGCACCTGAATGCCTACCTTTTATTTTGAAATTCAAATTTTAAAAATATAATACATAGCTTACTGCTATGATTGATTATTAAACGATTTTAGTAATATTAGTCATTGAATGTACGTTTCTCTATTTTACTATTAGCTTTTTCAACTTTAGCATTTGGCGTTTTTGATGCATTGGATGATTTAGCATTTGTTGTTTTTGAATTCTTATTACTAGTTTGATTATTCTTTTGAGTTGACTTACTTGAACTACTTTGTTTCTTTGCACCTTGTGATGATTTCTTATTATGTTGCTTTTTCTGACCTGAAGTTTTATTTGTAGATGCTTTTGATGCATTTCGTTTATTTGAAGGTGTTGTTTTTTTAGATTGTTTACCTGATTTCTTGTCAACAGCTGTATTATTAGTTGTTTTTTCATCAGCTTTACGTGTAATAACACCATTTTCAAATTTAGCTTCTTTTTGTTTAACAGTGTCTTTATTATCTATATTAACTGTCTCTGTCTCTGATACATCATTCTTTTTAGTAACTAATTGAGGAATTTCTTTCAAGTCATTTTTAGCAACTGGTTTTTCTGCAAATAACGCTTCAGTTAATTGACTCTCTTTTGAACCTGGTGTTAATTTAGCTTGCTTCTGTTTTGCAGCGTTTGCTAATCTTTCAGCTTGTGACTCTTCTTTCGATACCTTTAATGCCACTGCTTTTGATTCTTCATTTGATACAGCTACACTTTTATCTGTTTCTGCTTGTGCTTCTCTTTTAGCTTCTTGAATCTCTTGTGCCTCTTGTGA
>NZ_KV839105.1:5654-51451 GCF_001838845.1 Staphylococcus sp. HMSC36A10 | reverse complement strand
CTTCTTTTATTGCTGCTTGTTGTGCTTTTAATGCCACTGCTTTTGGTTCTTCATTTGATACAGCTGCACTTTTATCTGTTTCTGCTTGTGCTTCTTTTTTAGCTTCTTGAATCTCTTGTGCCTCTTGTGATGTATCACTTAAATTATTTGCACTTGCTTCTTCTTTTATTGCTGCTTGTTGTACTTTTAATGCCGATGCTTTTGACTCTTCATTTGATACTTCTGCACTTTTATCCGTTTCTGCTTGTGCTTCTTTTTTAGCTTCTTGAATCTCTTGTGCCTCTTGTGATGTATCACTTAAATTATTTGCACTTGCTTCTTCTTTTATTGCTGCTTGTTGTGCTTTTAATGCTGCTTGCTCATTTTTAGATTTGTTTAAAAATCCTTCAACACGTTCTTTTGTAAAGGCAACCGTTTCTTCAAGTTGCGTTTTTCTTTCTTCAAATTTTTGCGACAGTTCTTGTTCTTTGACTTTTAAATCATCTGCTTTTTGATAAACTTTATTTTTAAAATACAAACCTAAAGCTGAACCAACAAGCGCGCCAGTTATAAAACTAACAACAAAATCTTTACGGTTGGGTAATGGTTCATTTTGATAAGTGTGTTTATTTTTTAATGTTCTTTTATTATTTTGTTGTTGCGTCATTTGTGTATCCTCCTATAACAAATGCACTTAAATAAGTAACAACCTCATTTAAGTGCATTTGTTTAATTATTAATTATTTATCTACTCGAGATGTATAGCTATGATTTGCATCAGTTGCTACATTATTAGCTTTGTAATTTGCACTTCCACGACGGTAGTGTCTATTTTGCCATTTGTCTGCAATTTCCATTGCAACATTTGACCATTGAACAACTTGTGAGATTTTATCTTCATTTTGAGAAATATTATGTGTAATTGAATTTGTTACACGATCTACAGAGCTGTTTAACGTTTGTACTGAGTCACCGATACCTTTAACAGCATCTACAACTGAGTTTAAACGATCTACTTTACCTTGGATATCCTCAGTTAAACGGTTTACTTTATGAAGTAAATCTGTTGTTTCACGAGTAATACCTTGAACTTGACCTTCTACACCGTCAAGTGTTTTTGCAACATAATCTAAGTTTTTCTTAACAGAATTTAATACAGCTACGATACCGATACATAAAATTAAGAATGCAATCGCAGCGATAATTCCAGCAATTGGTAAAATCCAATCCATTAAAAACGCCTCCTAATTAACATGTAATAATGTCATTAATAATAAATACCCATACTACTCTATTATAAACATATTAAAACGCATTTTTCATGCCTAATTTATCTAAATATGCATTTTGTAATTTTTGAATATCACCTGCACCCATAAATAAAACAACAGCATTATCAAATTGTTCTAATACATTAATAGAATCTTCATTAATTAACGATGCACCTTCAATTTTATCAATTAAATCTTGTATCGTTAATGCGCCAGTATTTTCTCTAATTGATCCAAAAATTTCACATAAGAATACACGATCTGCTTTACTTAAACTTTCTGCAAATTCATTTAAAAATGCTTGTGTTCTAGAGAAAGTGTGTGGTTGAAATACTGCAACAACTTCTTTATGCGGATATTTCTTTCGTGCTGTTTCAATTGTAGCACTAATTTCTCTTGGATGGTGTGCATAATCATCTACAATAACTTGATTTGCAATTGTAGTTTCATTGAAACGACGTTTAACACCACCAAACGTTTCTAATGCTTCTTTAATATTTGTAACATCTAGCTTCTCTAAATAACTAATCGCAATTACAGCTAATGCATTTAAAACTGTATGGTCACCATATTGTGGAGACAGGAAGTGATCATAAAACTCACCATCCACATACACATCAAAAGCAGTACCTTTATCCGTAATTTGAATATTTTGAGCATAAATGTCATCCGAATCTTTAAATCCATAGTAATAAATTGGAACATCTGCTTCAATTTTACGTAGATGTTCATCATCACCCCAAGCAATAATACCTTTTTTAACATTATGTGCCATTTCTTGGAATGCATCAAAAACATCATTAATATCTTTAAAATAATCAGGATGATCGAAATCAATATTTGTCATAATTGCGTAATCAGGTTTATAACTTAAAAAGTGACGTCTATATTCACATGCCTCAAAAGCGAAATAATCACTTTCAGGCAATCCCATACCTGTGCCATCACCAATTAAAAATGAAGTTTTTTTATCACCATTCATAACATGTGATAATAAACCTGTTGTAGAAGTTTTACCATGTGCACCAGTTACAGCTACTGAAGTATATTGATCAATAATCTGTCCTAAAAAATCATTATAACTTACAACATCTAATTTCAATTGATGTGCACGTACTATTTCTTCATGGCTACTCGCGAATGCATTACCTTGTATAACTACCATATCTTCTTTTATGTTATTAGCATCAAATGGTAATATTTTTATCCCCTTATTTCTAAGAGCAACTTCTGTAAATACGTAGTTCTCAATATCCGATCCTTGAACTTCATGTCCTAAATCATGCATGATTTGTGCTAATGAACTCATGCCAGAACCTTTAATTCCGACAAAATGATAGTGTGTCATTATATAAAACTCCTTACTCATAATTATTCTTTATTTAAATCTGCTTCCGTAACATAAACATCCCTTGGTTTTGAACCATTAGCACTCGAAACATAACCGAGTTGCTCTAATTGATCGATAATTCTTGCTGCTCTATTATAGCCAATTTGGAAATGTCTTTGGATTAATGATGTTGAAATATGTCCTTCATTAACCATAAATGCACAAACATCATCAAATAATTCATCTTGTGATTGTGTTTGTGTTTTTTTCAACAATTCTTTTTCTTCAAATAGATAGTCCGGTTCTCTTTGTTGTTTGATAAAATCAACAACATCATCAATTTCGTCATCAGAAACAAATGTACCTTGAACTCTAATCGGTTTATTCATACCGCTACCAAGATATAACATATCGCCATATCCTAACAAGCGTTCTGCTCCACCACTGTCTAATATCGTTCTCGAATCTACACTTGATGATACCATAAATGCAATTCTTGTTGGTATGTTGGCTTTAATTAAACCTGTAATTACATTGACAGATGGTCTTTGCGTAGCTACTAACATATGAATACCACATGCTCTCGCTTTTTGAGCAATTCTAGCAATAGACTGCTCAACTTCTTGCGGAGCCATCATCATTAAATCAGCCAACTCATCAATTACAATGACAATTTTTGGCATTCTTTCATCATATGGTGCTTTTTTGTTAAATGCTGTTATATTACGTACATGGTAATGTGCAAATAACTTATAACGTCGTTCCATTTCTTCTACGGCCCATTTTAAACTCTGTGTAGCTGCTTTGACATCTGTAATTACCGGTGCAACTAAATGTGGCAAACCATTATAAGGAGCTAATTCAACCATTTTTGGATCGATAAGTAATAATCTTAATTCCTCAGGGTGATTTTTATATAGTAAAGACATCAAAATACTATTGATACAAACTGATTTCCCTGATCCAGTTGCACCTGCAATTAGTGCGTGTGGCGTTTTAGCAATATCCATAAGTAATGGTTCATTATTAATTCTATACCCCATCGCAACTGTTAATTTAGATTCAGCATTTTTAAAACTTGGAGATTCAATAATAGAACGTAAGTTGACCGTCGTTGGATTTTGGTTCGGAACTTCAATACCAACACGACTAGTTCCTGGAATTGGCGCTTCTATACGAATATCTTTCGCTGCCAATGCCATTTTAATGTCATCTTGTAATGCCGTAATTCTTGAAACTTTAACACCTTTTTCAACTGATAATTCAAATCTTGTAACACTTGGACCTTCAGTTACATCTTGTACTTCTGCAGGTACATTAAAGTAAAATAATGCGTCATTCAGTTCTTTCTTTTTATCTGTAATCCAGTCCACGTCCGGCTCAATAACTTGTGGTTCTTCTAGTAATGAAACACTTGGCAATTTAATATTTGGGCCTTTACGAATCATCGGCTTAGATGTTTGTACAGCTTGATTTGTTGCAACATCTTGTTGGTTCGTCCGAGGTCTATTTTCATTAGCTGTATCTTCATTTTGATTTGAAAATGATGACTGTAAATCTTTTTGTTGATCATCATTATCTTGTTGTCCACTAGTATTGTTTGGATGTGTTGTTTCTTCGCTTTCTTCAGTTATGTCGCTTACTTCTGAAACTGAAGACGAAGTTGATTGATCAACTTGCTCATTTTCCAATTGATTATCATCTTGACTTTCTTCAAATATTTCCGTTTGAGTTGAATCAACAGAAGGTTTCTGCTCTGAATATTGTTGTGCATTTTGATAATCATTTTCTGTTTCTGCATGACCAATAAGTTGATTGTTCTCAACATTGTTTGATGTCATATTATTTGTTTTATATGCATTTGTATTTGACTCTTGTGAATCAGTGCTTGATGATGGTGTGGCTTGACTCGCAGGCATTCTTTCACTCACAGCTTGCTTACTTTGTACAGGCTTTAATTCAGGCACATTGACTTTTGAATGCTTTTTACGATCCATCATACGCTTTTTATCAGATGGCGTCATGACAACATTAAATGGTCTTTTACTTAAAGTTGAAACCTTTTCAGTCTGTTTCTTTGGATTTACGTTTTCAATAGTTTTCTCTTCGACATTTTGTTCACTTTCAGCTGCTTCGTTTTCCACATTTTCTGTAATTTCTGCGTTATGCTTTTCTATTTCATTCATGCTTGAATCTTCCACAACATGACCATCATTCACATCATTCGTTTTCAATGAGTTGACACTTAAGTTTGTTTGGTCATCTTTTTTATGACGCGGTGCTAATTCAATTTCATTATCAACCGTTTTATCGATATTATTAACTTGAGATTCAGTTACTACGTGCTCTTGCGTTTTAGGAGCGTCTACATGCATTTCAGACGCGTTTCTATTGGTATTATCTTCGATATTTGAAGTAGTATCCTCTTCTACTTCTGTATCATTTAATTCATAAAATTCTGCATCATCGATTTGACTTCCTGAATATTCTTCTTTATTCGTTGCTCCATCTTCTTCTGAATCAGCAATTAATCTGGATTGATTTTTTAGTTCATCTTTATCATTTACTTCAACGTTATGTTGTAGTGCTGATTGATGTTGAGACGTTACATTCGAAACCGTAACTTCATCATCTGACAATTGTTTTGTTGTCGATACTTGATTCAAACTAACTTCCTCATAATTGTATGGACTTTCATCTACATGAGTGTCATTAGTGTCTTCATTTTGTATTGACGCTTGTTTATTTTCATCATTTGATACAGTTTCATTCTCTATGCCATTTGTATGAAGCTGACTAGCATCTGTACTATTATCTGTTAAGTCACTATCATCATTTAATGAACTATCACCAACATAGCGTTCCGCTTGTTTAGCATACATTTCATCAATTGCACGTTGTATTGCATCTTGCTCTTCGTTTTTATGTTCTTCACGCTTTTGTTGCAACGCTTTTTTAAATCGACGCTTTTGAAGCACTTTACGTTCTCGTTCACGTCTAATTTCTTCAACAATTTGTGAAGCATAAATATTTTCAATTTTGATAGTATTATCAACTTTTGAATAATTAGGCATTGATTTTGTTGTTGATGATACATTTTCATCAGATGATTTAGATGCAGTTCCTTGTATGACAACACTATCATTTTGTTTTTCTTGTTCTAATTGTTTATTTTGAGACGTTTGCGTCTTAGCTACATATTTATCATATTTTTGTTTATCTGACTCAACTTTTTCTGAAGGTTTACTTACAGGGATACGACCATTTTCTAACTTTTTAGGTTTCATTGTGCCAAAAATAGCTGACGGTACCTCTGAAGTCTTGAAACTTTCTTTGTGATAATCTGGAGTTGAATCTTTAGCACGATGATTTGTATTATTAGAATACATATTATGTGTTTTTGACTTGTGCGTTTCCTTCTCAATACCATTAATTGCAGAAACATATGTACCTGGCTTATTCGTATGGTAATGTGAATGATCTTTATATTTTATACTTTGCTGTGATATTTTAGAATTCCCACGTTGTTCACTATAATTTTGTTCTTCAGTTGTTTGATTTCTTCTACGGCGATGTCGTTTTTGTGAACGAGAATCGTGGCTTTGTTTGCGATAGTCTCGATGGTATTGTTCTTTTTCATCTGAAATAGTACCTGCAGATTGTTCAACATTTTCATTTTCATAAGCTACGCTCATAGGAAAACGGAATTTTCCCCTCGGACGACTATAAATATCATTATTTTGAGGCAGTAATGAGTCATGATCGTTATCTATATTTTGTGATTCTTGACGTCTTTTTTTCTTTCTATGAATCAAGTCATCATTTGAATCATTATCTTCGCCGAATAATTTATCAAACCAGCTCATATTTTCACTACCTTCCTTAATTATTCAAAAAATGCTTGTCCAATTTCATAGCTGTCATTTAATACCATAATACCTTTTTCTTCAGGTGCATTAGGTAAATTCAATTCTTTCATTGAACAAATCATACCGCTTGAGGCAACACCACGTAATTCAGCATCTTTAATTACCATACCGCTAGGCATCACTGCACCTACTTTAGCAACAACAACTTTCTGTCCAGCTTCAACGTTAGGCGCGCCACATACAATTTGTAATGTGTCATTTCCAACGTTTACATTTAGTACACTTAATTTATCTGCATCAGGATGTTTGTCTTTAGTTTCAACGTAGCCAACTACAAATTTCGGTGATAGATCAGCATTTAATTTATAATCAAAACCAGCTTCTGAAATACGCTTTTGGAATACATTTACAAGTTCATCAGTTAATTTAATATGACCTTTTTCTTCAATTGTTATATCTTTTGAAATTTCAAAAATATTATAACCTACAACATTACCTTCATTAGTAATTTCAACAACATTACCTTTTTTATTGTAGTTTAATTCACCTTCAACTGGTTCAATTTGTAAAAATGCGACATCTCCTACATATTTAGGATTGTAAAATAAATTCATTATGACAAAACTCCTTATCCAATTATTTCTATTTATCTTTATTAAATTTACGACGATTTGCTTCTAAACGCTGAATCACGTTTGGATCTCTTTTTTGTTTATTATTTTTACCTAAAATAAATATTGGTTCAAGATGACCCTGTTTATATCCAAAGGATAATGATGTAATTGGAACTAGACCTTTAGTGAAAAATTCCATTGTTAAATGTGCCATCACATCATATCCTGTTTTATTGCGTATATCTGCAATAATTAACACATCTTGGTGTGGCACTGCTACGAGCATTTCGCCTTGACATTGTGCCTCAATTTCATTTAAAAATGCAGTATTTAGTATCCTACTTGCATCATACCCGTCATTTGAGTTAATAAAATAAAAAATATTACCTTTTACTTCATCAGTCGTATATGAATTTGACAATTTTCTAACATTAAACAGAGACATTTCTCTTATTTGTTGTTCAGTTAACTTCAAATCCTCTAACATGCTTTCGTCAATTAGACGATATGATTTCCCTAAATCGACTGCATAATAAACTGCTGTTTCTGCAGTATGCTCATCATAGATAAAAGGAACACCTTGTTTAGTTTTTTTATCAAAGCTAGTCGCTCTAATGACAGGCATAATTTGACTAGATGATATACTCTCAAGGGTTTTATCTGCCATTTGTGCAATAGCTTCATCAACGTAATAAACAATTTCATCTACAATTTTTTCTTTTTTATCTTCATATTTTGCGACTATAGCGTTAAGTTTAATCGTGATACCTTTGTTATTATCTGTTCGATAAATACGCAAAGTTTCTTCTTCACGATTAAATTTAAAATCAACGTCTAAATGGCTTAAACGTTCCTTTAATTTATCTCTCATTTGAAAGGTATTCATATGTAACACTCCTAATTTCGCACCTTATAATAGTTTACAATAAATCAACACATAGTAACAGAGAAAAACGAGTATTACCCCGTTTTTCTCTAGTCTAAATTACACGTATTGAGCTAAAAATGCATCTATCTGTTCAATTGATTTTCGTTCTTTTCCAATATAACTTCCAAGCAGTTCTCCATTTTTATATACTAGAAAACTTGGAATACCCATAATACCATTTTCAATACAAATATCCATAAATTTATCACGGTCTACTGATACGAAGTCAAACATAGGATATCTCGCTTCTAATTCCGGTAAATCTGGTTCTATCACTCTACAATCTGGACACCAGCCTGCAGTGAATTCAAATACTGTAGCACCTTGTTTTAAAGATTCAAATTGTTGTTCTGATTCAAGTTGTTTCATTTTTATGTCTCCTTAATTAATGATTATATATAACTATTTAGAGATAATAGTTGTTATTACCCGATTATTTATATTGTAATGTTTCTATTTGATTATTATCTAAATTACAAATGGCTTCTGAAAGTAAAGATCTAGCTGCAAAATAGTCTCTTATATCAAATACTGAGTCTGTACTATGAATATATCGTGCACATACACCAATAACTGCAGTCGGAATACCAATATTAGCTTTATGAATTTCTCCACCATCTGTTCCACCTGGTGACATATAGTATTGATGTTCAATGTCATGTGCTTCTACTAACTTTAATAAATAGTCTCTAAATACAGGCTTTAAAATCATTGTACCGTCTTTTATGCGAATTAACGTCCCTTTACCAAGTTCACCAGATAATGGTTGGTTTCCTTTAACGTCATTGGCAGGTGAACAATCAACTACAAATGCAACGTCTGGGTCTATCATCTCTGCAGATGCTTTCGCACCTCGTAATCCAACCTCTTCTTGAACATTTGCGCCAACATACAAGTCTACATCTAATTCTATATCTTTTAATAATTCTAGTATTTCAATTGCCAAGACACAACCATAACGATTATCCCATGCTTTAGCACTATATCGATGTTCAGATAACTGTGTGAATGGCGTGTGAGGTACAATTGTATCTCCTATATCTATTCCGCGCTCACGCACCTCATCTTCATTTTGAGCACCTATATCTAATGTTAAATCTTTAATTTCCGGTGCGCCTTCACTACCAGTACGAAAATGTTTAGGTATATTAGAAACAACACCGATAATTTTATCGCCATTTCTATTTTTAATTACTAAGCGTTGTCCTTGCCAAATATCATTTGCAACACCACCTAAATTTGTGAATTGAATCATTCCATTTTTAGTGATATTTGTAATCATAAATCCGATTTCATCCATATGTGCTGCAATCATTACACGTTTTGCATTTGGATTTTTAGATTTTTTCACACCAAAAAATCCACCCATACGATTTTCAATAAATTCATCTACGTACGGCGCCATTTGCTGAGTCATATAATTTTTTACTTCTTCTTCAAAACCTGGTGCCCCATGAAGCTCAGTTAAAGTTTGAATTCGTTGTAATGTTACTTTTTTATTTATGTTCATAAAAGTTCTCACTCCTTATAAGTTATTATATCATCTTCAATATGGTAAACTAATGATATGAATTTGAAATCAAGGGAGCATAAATGATGACTAAACTGAAATATATAATTCCAACAATAATTGCAGTAGCCATTGTAATTATTTCTACCATTTCAATCATCCAATATATTAATCGTAAACGCTATAATCCCGTTAAAGTACTTAATGAAGTAAAATCATATTTTATGAATGTCAAAGGCTCATATATCGTTTATGAACCATTCGTTCATCCTGAAACTGATAAATACCGTTTAGTTTATCAAGGTGGAATTACAACTATTAAAAATGGTCAAAATATTCATTATGATTTTTATGCAGATGCATATACTGGTGAAGTCATTAACATTGTAGAGCGTTAATACGAATTTTATCCATATTTGATTTGGATCGTAAAACTTAAAAATGAGCCACACCCTAATTAGTAAGATTGGATGTGGCTCAATTTTTTATTTTTGAAAATTTGTTTAGTAATACATCTTTATTTTAGTTATTATCAACTAATGTTTCACGTAAAATATATGCATCTATGTTTTCACCATCATCGCTGTATTTTACAGCAAAGTAGTTTTCATCATGATAAAACAAGAACCAATATTGTTGCTGAATAAAATATGGTATCATGCGTTCTTTTTCACGAATCGATTGCATAGGATAATCATCATATGCCGTTACCCATAGAGGATTTTTATGTGCAGTAGTTGGGAATATATCACCCATATGAACTGCTTTATCTCCTTGACTTTCAATCGTAATAATCGTGTGGCCAAAGCTATGACCTCCACTATGTTGCATCTTGATACCCGGAACCGGTTCAAAATGTTTTTCGAATAAAATCAACTTGTTACTATAATCGCCTTTATTCTTATCCCAGTAAGTTGATTTACTTCTTATATTAGGTGCAATAAACTCATGCCACTCATCTTGTTGCACAACATGAATCGCATTTTCAAAAATTGCATGTCCCGCTTGATCAGTCAAACCGGCAGCATGATCAAAATGCATATGTGTCATTAGCACATAATCAATATCCTTTGGCGTTAAATTATAATTTGCCAAATCAGTAATAATATGACTTTCTTCATCTACTCCAAAATTACGTAATTGCTTTTCAGATAATTTACCATTACCAATACCCGCATCTATAATCAAATTATATTGAGCCGTTTGAATCAAAATTGGATGTGTCGGTAAATTGATTTGATTTCGTTCATTTGCATTGTATTGCTTTGACCACAACGGCTTCGGAACAACACCAAACATTGCACCGCCATCCATTTTTGTATTGCCGCCATTTAGATAATGAATAGATATATCCCCGATTTTCACAACATCACCTATTCTTTCTGTATTCGTTATTACAATTAGCATGTGTTTATTACATCATATCACTATTCATAAATGCGAACAAAAACGAAACGCCCCACACTAATACACTTCTAACTACTTATAAAGATTAATGCAATCATATTATATGTAAATGCATCATAACCATCGGCCTGTAATTTTAAATTAATAATTAAAATTTACAAGTAAAATGCAAGCTGTATTCTTTTAAATCAAAGGTATTTAGTGTAACATTATTCATAGGCGCATTATCTCCTTTAGTTATTTGTTTAGTCACTTTTAATTATAGAGATAATTGCGCTTTTTTTATATTCAAAATCAAAAAATCGGACAGATGAAAAGTAAAATACTTTTTTCCATCAGTCCGATTTATTATAGAACCTTTATCTATATAACCATTATAGTACGAAAAAACACTTATGATTGTATGTGTACATACCCTCATAAGTGCTCTATTTTTGTGAATGGAATTTCGCTTCCATACGATAAATACGTGACCCTTTATCCGAAAATTTCTTTTCATATTCTGTTAAAATATTACTGCCATCGTCTTCTTGATGTAAATTTAGATTTATTTTTGTAAAATACATTCCAAATTGAGACATACTTTCTAAACTGTAGGCAAATAGTCCTCTGTTATCAGTTTTAAAATGTAAATCTCCTTCATCATTTAAGATTTGTTGATACAACGCTAAAAACGTATGATACGTTAAACGTCGTTTTGCATGACGATTTTTTGGCCATGGATCTGAAAAGTTCAAATAAATACGCGAAACTTCGCCGTCTTTAAAATATTCATTTAATTCAATGGCGTCATTACAAATAATCTTTAAATTTGTTAAACCCATCTCTTTAACTTTATCCAATACTTTATAAACGATACTTTTCTCACGTTCCATTGAAATATAGTTAATATGAGGATTTTGAGCAGCTAATGTTGTAATAAACTGCCCCATACCCGAACCAATTTCAATGTGTATCGGTTGCGTTTTATCAAACCATTCAGTCATTTTCCCTGCATGTTGACCGTCCATGTCAACCAATTCAGGATGATCTTTTAAATAATCTTCAGCCCATGGTTTGTATCGAACTCTCATATTTTATTCTCCTCTTAAATAAACATGTTACTATTCATAACTTCATTTAGGAATTTAAGCCAAGTGTTCATATCCTTATATCTTTTTTGCTCTTCATACCATTGAACAAGACCTATAGATTGAATTACCGTATACCATTTCATACGTTTATTTAAATTCAAGCTCTCTTGAACACCATATGTTTCAAGCCATTCAGACCATTGTTGTTGTGGAACATAGTTGTAAAGCAGCATTCCGATATCAATTGCCGGGTCTGCAATCATTGCACCTTCCCAATCGACTAAAAATAGTTCATCTCGATCGGATAATAACCAATTATTATGATTCACATCACCATGTACAACAGTGAAGAAACGCGAATCTAAACTCGGTATATGCTCTTCTAAATAGGTTAATGATTTTCTCACAATATGATGTGTTAAAACTTCTCTTGATAAAGAGGCATTAATTTTATTAAGCATAATCTCAGGAGTAATAGGTTCCATTTCCATACGCTTTAACATACTTAATAAAGGTCTAGAATTGTGTATCTTCTTTAATAAATGTGCAACTCTTGTTTGCTTCATTTCGTTTGAAGATAGTTCACGCCCATTTTTCCAATGTTGTGCTGTAACAACCTCGCCTGTTTCTATGCGTTTCGTCCATACTAATTTGGGCACAATACCTTCTGCTGATAATGCCGCAATAAATGGATTTGAATTTCGTTTTAAAAACAACTTTTGTCCATCTTGTTCAGCCATATATGCTTCACCAGATGCACCACCTGCTGAATCAAGTGTCCACCCTAATTGATAAAACTGCTCCAACTCGTCCACCTCACTTTCAATTAGAAAATGGCTCTAGAAATAGGTTTTTCAAGAGCCATATATTCTAATTTATAACACCATACTGGTACAAATATTATGTCCAGATAATTATTGTAAATCCTAAACTAATGCCTACATTAAACAACTTAAATTAAATCAATATGTCTGTCATTGACACCATACATTCTAAAGTCGCTTACATGACATATAATGTTACCGTGTCTAAAACTACATGTTTTTGAATCTCTGTAGGCGATAAACTCTAGTTTTCAAAATAATTGCTATCCCATTTTCATGGTTAGCATAAATTTATGAACTGTAACATTTACGTACTTAGTAAAATATGATGCACATCATATTTGTAACTCATAGAAAATTTTATAATTTTTATCATTATATTTCAACTGAAAATGAGAAACAAAATGGCACTTTTTACTAATATGTGTTTTCTAAACAACACTTTTAAGCTTCGTTTTAAATTATAACATAATTCACTTACGAAAGTTGATAAATTTAAGTAATTTAATCTAAAAATATGATGAAAGAATTTTAAATACTGTGTGACTCTATATACTTTTCAAATCCTTCTTGTAGTTGACGTGTAATTGGGCCAACTTTACCATCATTAACTGGTTCACCATCTAATTTAATAACAGGTGTAACCTCAGCTGAAGTACTTGAAACAATAACTTCATCTGCGTTTTTCAAGAAATCTACAGTAAACGTTTCTTCTTTAAATGGGATGTTATAGTCTTCGGCAATTTTTTTAATTACAATTCGTGTAATACCATTAAGAATATAGTTGTTAATCGGATGTGTATAAATCACACCGTCTTTAATTGCATAAGCATTACTTGAAGATCCTTCAGTTACAGTTTCACCTCGATGTTGAATTGCTTCAACTGCATTATATTTCACAGCATATTCTTTTGCTAATACATTTCCTAATAAGTTCAAGCTTTTAATGTCGCAACGTAACCATCGGATATCTTCAACGGTAACACCATTCACACCATTTTCTAAATGATCATAAGGACGATCATAACTCTTTGTATAAGCAACAATTGCTGGTTCTACTTCAGGTGTCGGGAAGCTATGATTCCTTTCAGCTACACCACGCGTTGCTTGAATATAAATTGCCCCAGTTTCAATTTGATTCATATCAACTAATTTACGAGATAGTTCAATTAATTCTTCTACAGAATAATTTAAATCTAAACCAATCTCATTGGCACTACGTAAAAATCTTTCATAATGTTCTGTTACTGTAAATAACTTACCATTATATACTCGAATGTATTCATAAATACCATCGCCAAATACGTATCCTCTGTCGTTGTATGAAACCTTTGCTTCACTTGGACTTACAAACTCACCATTTAAAAAAATTTTTTCCATATATTATTCCTCCACGCATAATGAATAAATTGCTTCTAAGTAAATACTAGTTGCGTTAAATAACTGTTTTTTAGTGATATATTCATTTTTCTGATGCATTAAATCTTCAGAATCACTAAACATTGCGCCAAATGCTACACCCTTGTCTAAGTTTCTCGCATAAGTACCGCCACCTATAGTATAAGGTTCAGTCATATCATTTGTTTGATTTCTATATGCAGTAACTAACTTTTGTACAAAAGGATCATTTTTATCAACATAATGTGGTGGTTGGACTTTACCTAATTTCACTTCAAAGCCATATTGTTGAATCTCATTTGCAAAACGATCCATAGCTTTTTCAAATTCAAATCCTTCTGGGTAGCGTAAGTTGATACCGAAAAGACCTGCGTTTTCATTATCATATGTAATAACACCAATGTTAGTTGTCACGTCACCCATGACATCTGTATGGAATTTCATTCCCATCTTTTCACCAAAATCTGAATTAAATAAGTAGCGATTACTAAATGCTACAAACGCTTGTGCATTATTATCAAGATTTAATGATGCTAAGAATTTTAGTAAGTAAAGACCCGCATTCACACCGATAGATGGATCCATACCATGAACCGCTTTACCTTCAACTGTTAAAACTAGAATGCCACTATCAACAGTACTATCACCTTGTAAATGATTTTGTTCTAAA
The DNA here is from genome assembly GCF_001838845.1 of Staphylococcus sp. HMSC36A10. Lineage (NCBI taxonomy): Bacteria > Bacillati > Bacillota > Bacilli > Caryophanales > Staphylococcaceae > Staphylococcus > Staphylococcus sp. HMSC36A10. Next base: position 36,578 of record NZ_KV839105.1, on the reverse strand, counting down.
AAGTACTCAAAGTCTTGAATAACATCTGTCATATTTTCTTTAACAAGCACTCTTGCTTCTGCATGATCAGGTACCATGTTGTAACGTTCACCAGATTTAAAAGTTATTAATTCATAATCAGGTTCATCTTGATCTTCAGTAAGTTTATTTTGAACTAAATCAAATGTTGTAATGCCTTTTTCACCATGAATACATGGAAATTCCGCATCTGGTGCAAAACCTAATGTTGGCATTTCTTCTGTTTTAAAATAGCGATCCGTACATTTCCAATCAGATTCTTCATCCGTACCAATAATCATATGAATACGTTTCTTCCAATCCACATTCATATCTTCTAGTATCTTAATTGCATAATAAGCAGCAATTGTTGGACCTTTGTCATCAAGTGTACCTCTAGCTATGATAGCATCTTCTGTTACAACCGGCTCGAACGGATTACTATCCCATCCATCACCAGCAGGAACAACGTCAACATGACATAAGATACCTAATACGTCATTTCCTTTACCTGCCTCAATTCTTCCTGCAATATGATCCACATCATGTGTTGTAAATCCATCTCTATGTGCAATTTCATACATGTAGTCTAATGCCTTACGAGGACCTGGACCAACTGGTGCGTCTTCTGATGCTTTTGCATCATCTCTCACACTTTCAATTGCTAATAATCCTTTTAAGTCATTAATGATTTGATCTTCGTATTGTTGAACTTTTTCTTTCCACATTCGAAATCGACTTCCTTTTTTCTATAAGTTAAATTCTATTTTACATGAAATGATATAAAAACTACAATAAGATGTCAGAAAATAATAAAAAGGAACAAAACGATGCTATCGATATGACACAAATCATAAATAGCTGCTTTGTTCCTTTTTTAATTTATATATTTAAAATACACATATTCAAGAGCTCGAGATATAAGTCAATGTACTAGGCGCACAATTTAATATTGACAGTAATTAACCGAACGAAAATGCGCCCCGGGGCCCCAACATAGAGAATTTCGAAAAGAAATTCTACAGACAATGCAAGTTGGCGGGGCCCCAACATAGAAGCTGGCCAATAGTCAGCTTTCAATAATGTGCAAGTTGGCGGGGCCCCAACACAGAAGCTGGCCAATAGTCAGCTTTCAATAATGTGCAAGTTGGGGTAAGGGCCCCAACACAGAGAATTTCGAAAAGATAAAGAAATACGTTTTCTTTAGATATTAGTATTTCTTATGAATGAGTTTCACGCATGTATTCTTCTTTCTATATGCATATTAGCTATGACTAACGATAAAGAACCTGAAACACTAATAAATGTCCTATAGTTTACAATATTATATTGGCAGTAGTTGACTGAATGAAAATACGCTTGTAATAAGCTTTTTTCAATTCTAGTCAACCTTGCCGGGGTGGGACGACGAAATAAATTTTGCGAAAATATGATTTCTGTCCCACTCCCTTATCATTTCTATCCTACTCACATCTTATTCTTTATCAGATAATGCATTTTTATTCTTTTTTAAATCTTCTTCAGTGACGATACGTAAATTATTATTTGGTGCTGCGCCACCTTCATCATCAAATTTACCTTTTTCAATACTTTCGTCAGTCTTATTGTCATATTCGGTAAATTTTGATTTTTCTTCTTCGAAAAATGCTTTTGGATTATTTTTTAATCTATTAGCATATTCTTTCGGATTTGTTTTTACTTCTTTAATTGTTTCATTAGCAATTGTTCCTAATTGCGTCGCTTTATCCTTAGCATTATCTTTATAGCTTTGAGGATCTTGTTTATATTTATTATATTCTGCTTTCAGCTTGTCACGACTATCTTTACGTGTAACAAGTACAGCTGCTACAGCGCCACCTATACCTAAAATCGCTTTAAATAAATTACCTTTTGCCATATCAATCGTCTCCCTTTTATTTATAATTTAATTTGTCAAAATCATTTTCAGTTAATAAACGATATTCTCCTGAATCTAAATTGCTGTCCAATTCTAAATCAGCAATTTTGATACGTCTTAAATGTAATACCTCATTTTGAATGCTATGAAACATTCGTTTAACTTGATGATATTTTCCTTCATAAATTGTTACGTGTGACGTTTGATTATCAATATAAGTTAATATTGCAGGCTTAACCTTGCCATCAGACAGTGTTACACCCTCTTTAAAAGCTTGAATGTCGTCTTCAGTGATAGGATTTGCTGAAATAACTTCATATTTTTTAGAAACATGTTTCTTTGGACTCATTAACTCATGATTAAAATCACCATCATTCGTTATCAATAAAAGCCCTTCTGTATCTTTATCAAGACGACCAACCGGAAAAATATTTAGATGTTGGTATTCAGGTATTAAATCAATAACGGTTTTTGAATGATGATCTTCAGTTGCCGATATATAACCTTTTGGCTTATTTAACATAATATAGACATTTTCAACGTATTCTATTAATTCTCCACGAACTGTTATCTTATCGTTTTCTGGTTCTATATGTGTTTTTGGTGATTTAATTACTTGTTCGTTGACATTTACAAGGCCTTTTTTAAGTAACTGTTTGACCTCATTACGTGTACCGACGCCCATATTTGCTAAAAATTTATCTATTCTCATCGTAAAAACCTAACTCTACGTCTTAATTTTTCAGGAATTTCACCTAAGAATTCGTCCGCAAGACGCGTTTTAATTGTGATTGTACCGTAAATTAGAATACCTACTGTAACACCTAAAATAATAATGATTAAGTAACCAAGTTTAGTAGGTTCTAAGAATAGATTTGCAAGGAAAAATACTAATTCTACACCTAGCATCATAATAAATGAATACAAGAATATTTTTGCAAAATGAATCCAACTATAGCTGAATTTAAACTTCGCATATTTTTTAAGAATATAGAAATTACATCCAATTGCAAATAATAATGCGATACTAGTACTTAAAATTGCACCAGGTGTATGGAATAACATAATTAATGGATAGTTTAACGCTAACTTGATAACTACAGAAGCTAAAATAACATAAACTGTTAATTTCTGTTTATCTATACCTTGTAACATTGATGCCGTTACACTTAATAGTGAAATTAGTATTGCTACAGGCGCATAATAGAATAATAAGCGACTACCATCATGGTTAGGGTCATGACCTAAAACAATTGGATCGTAACCATAGAAAACTGTGAATAATGGTTGTGCCAAGGCCATAATTCCAATACTAGCTGGAACAGTTATAAACATTAATACACCAATAGATGTTCTAATTTGATGATGCATTTCATGTAAGCGACCTTCTGCAAATGTTTTTGTAATATAAGGAATTAAACTCACTGCAAAACCAGCACTTAATGATGTCGGAATCATTACAATTTTATTAGTTGACATATTTAGCATATTAAAGAATATATCTTGTAACTGTGAAGGTATACCAACTAAAGATAAAGCACCGTTATGTGTAAATTGATCTACTAAGTTAAATAATGGATAATTCAAACTTACAATAACGCACGGTATACTATAAGCAATAATTTCTTTATACATCTTGCCATATGACACATCTATATCTGTGTAATCAGATTCGACCATACGATCAATATTATGCTTACGCTTTCTCCAGTAATACCAGAGTGTGAATATACCAATAATCGCACCAACTGCTGCTGCAAAAGTAGCAATACCATTGGCTAATAAAATAGAGCCATCAAAGACATTTAGTACTAAATAACTTCCGATTAATATGAAAATCACGCGTGCAATTTGCTCAGTTACTTCTGACACTGCTGTTGGCCCCATAGATTTATAACCTTGGAATATACCTCTCCATGTCGCTAATACAGGAATAAAGATAACAACCATACTAATGATTCTTATAATCCAAGTAATATCATCGACTGACCAACCGTTTTTATCATGAACGTTTCTAGCTAATGTTAATTCAGAAATATAAGGTGCTAGGAAATACAGTACCAAGAAACCTAAAACACCGGTAATACTCATTACAATAAAACTCGATTTATAAAATTTCTGACTGACTTTATATGCCCCAATAGCATTATATTTCGCAACATATTTCGAAGCTGCTAAAGGTACACCTGCTGTCGCAACTGCAATTGCAATATTATATGGTGCATAAGCGTATGTGAACGGCGCCATATTTTCTTGTCCACCAATTAAATAGTTGAATGGAATGATAAAAAGTACGCCCAATACCTTGGTAATTAATATACTAATGGTAATTAAAAAGGTTCCACGCACCATTTCTTTACTTTCACTCATTACGAATCTCCCTATCTCATGTTTATTAAAGTTTTGTAAACTCAAAGCTATTTCTCTGTAAAATCATTTTTCATTATTATGAATATATCACAAAACTTTATTTCATTGTCGTATATTCAATGAATTATCATAACAAAATTATCAACGCATTGTCATTGAATACTCGATTTTGATTAGAATATTACGAAATTTCATATAAACATTATACTACTATTTGAGATGAACATCGCATAACAGTAGAAAAATCATTCTTATCATACACATACATCTTCATTTTTTATGAAGTTCACATTATAAATATATTCAACATAATTGTCATCTCATAACACAAGAGATATAGCAAAGTTTAAAAAAGTACTATAAAATAGCAATTGAATGTCCAGTAACAAATTTGGAGGAAGCGTATATGTATCAAACAATTATTATCGGAGGCGGACCTAGCGGCTTAATGGCGGCAGTAGCTGCAAGCGAACAAAGTAGCAGTGTGTTACTCATTGAAAAAAAGAAAGGTCTAGGTCGTAAACTCAAAATATCTGGTGGCGGTAGATGTAACGTAACTAATCGATTACCATATGCTGAAATTATTAAGAACATTCCTGGAAATGGGAAATTTTTATATAGTCCCTTTTCAATTTTTGATAATGAATCCATCATAGATTTTTTTGAGTCTAGGGGTGTTAAATTAAAAGAAGAAGATCACGGACGTATGTTTCCAGTTTCCAACAAAGCACAAGACGTGGTTGATACATTAGTGACAACTATCGAACGCCAACATGTAACGATTAAAGAAGAAGAAGCTGTTAGTAGAATCGAAGTTAATACAGACCAAACTTTCACTGTACATACTCAAAATAATAGTTATGAAAGCCATTCGCTAGTGATTGCTACAGGTGGAACAAGTGTCCCTCAAACTGGTTCAACTGGTGATGGTTATAAGTTCGCAAAAGATTTAGGTCATACCATTACTGAGTTATTCCCGACCGAAGTTCCAATTACATCAGCTGAACCTTTCATCAAATCCAATCGTCTAAAAGGTTTAAGTTTAAAAGATGTTGAATTGTCAGTACTTAAGAAAAATGGTAAAAAACGCATCAGTCATCAAATGGATATGTTATTTACTCATTTTGGTATCAGTGGTCCAGCTGCATTAAGATGTAGTCAGTTTGTTTATAAAGAACAAAAAAATCAAAAGACACAGCACATTTCTATGGCAATCGATGCATTTCCTGAATTAAACCATGAACAATTAAAACAACACATCACATCATTATTATCGGACACACCAGATAAAATCATTAAAAACAGTTTGCATGGTCTAATTGAAGAGCGCTACTTACTGTTCATGCTGGAACAAGCTGGAATCGATGAAAATACCACATCACATCACTTATCAAATCAACAATTGAACGACTTAGTAAATATGTTTAAAGGATTTGTATTTAAGGTGAACGGGACATTACCTATAGATAAGGCATTTGTCACAGGTGGTGGTGTGTCACTTAAAGAAATTCAACCTAAAACAATGATGTCTAAATTAGTTCCGGGATTATTTTTATGTGGTGAAGTATTAGATATACATGGTTATACTGGTGGTTATAATATTACAAGTGCACTCGTAACAGGACATGTCGCTGGATTATATGCCGGTCATTACTCACATACATCAATGGAATAATAGTATAAAATTTGGTTCGATTCTCTTTAGTAGATCAACTTTTTCATTCAATTAAAAATGACCTTAATATAACTGAGTCACTAAAAAGTGTCGTTATATTAAGGTCATTTCGTTAATTATGATTCTTTTTCGTTTTTAGTACGTCTTCTAGCTAACAAAGCCGCACCTGTAATCAGTGCAAATTCTTTCAATGGTAAATCCATTCCTTCAGAACCTGTATTTGGAAGTTCTTTTTCAACTTTGCGCGATTCATGTGTCTCTTCTTTTTTAATAGGCGTACAAACTTTTGGAGCTGGCTGAATTTCTTTTGGTGATACTTTCGTCGCTTCAGCTGGTAATTTAATTGCTAAAATTTCATCAACAATGAATTGCGTGTGTTGTTTGATGTCATTTAATGTCGCATCTTCATCAATCATTCTATTGCCATCTGCAACATATTGATCAATTAATACTTTTACTTTAGCTAATTGTTCTGGTGTTGCGATCGCTTTGAATTTCGCATATGTTTGTTGAGCAATGTTATCAATTCGCAGTAAGCTATTTTCTTTTTCAGTAATTACTGCTTCTATATCGCTTAATGCAACATTAAATCGTTTTAAAACTGCATCAACATCAGCATTAGTGCGTGCTGTTTTTAATTCTTCATCCATTTGTAATTTTAAAGCAGTTATAGCTTTTAATGCATCAGCCTTATTACGATTACTTACTTTTCGATAATTTTGCACTAAAGCAGTGACGCGTGCAAGATCATCATTAATCGTTTTTTCAGCATCTGGCTTTTTAATAGGATGTACATCTAAATCATGTATTGTTTGTAGATTTAATGATGCTGTTTTATCAACTTGTGCATTGCTACGATCTTGATCAATTTGTCCAATAGCAGTGTCATAAATATTTTGTAACTGTGCTAATATACTATTTCTTTCTTCTACCGTTGCTTGAATATTCGCTTCAATTGCTTGTTTTTTATCGTTGAATAATGTTGTCAATTGTTCTCGAGCAGACGCCTTTCTGCTAATAACAGGTTCGATTTCACGAATTTCGTTTTTCTCATCATGCAATAAATATGCCACATCAGCATTAGTCACTGCACTAGCAATTTGTTGTTTAGCTTTAATTAACTCTTTTTCAACTTGTGCAATTGCAATATTTTGTTCTTCATCTGTCGCTTCGTTATTTGCTTTAATTAAATTAATTTTATTTGTAGCGATATTTTGAATTTGTTGTAATGCTGTTGCTTTAACTGTTGTCGCTGGTTTAATTTTTGAAATAATATTTTGAGCATTTATACTATCTTGATTAACTTGGGCAGTCTTATCTGCATGATTGATCTGATCAATAGCCTGATTAAGTGCTTGTTCTACTAAATGTTTAGCAGCTAGTCTTTCTTCTTCAGTTGATAAATCGCTTTGATCGATTAGTGCATTTTGAGCTTCGGCTTTTACACCAACAGATTGACGCGCTGCTGGTTTAACTTGAACTTTAGGTAAAATCACTTTGATGTTGTCGTTGCCATCAGTCTCAGTTCGATCCACTTCTGCATTCGTTTTGTTTTGTGCAATGTCATTTTTAATTGTATTTACAATTTTATTTAAAGTATCAATAGCAACATCTCTTTCATCTTGAGTAGTATCCAACGTATTTCGGATTGCATCGAGTTGATTTTTATTATTTTCTTCAATGCTATCAAGCGCAGCTCGTTTACGTCTTACTTTAGGTTTTATTTGCTCTATTGCCTTGATTGTTTGATTTCTAACATCAGTAACAGCAGCATCTTGATTTGTATTTTCTATTTCTTGTTGCGCTTGTTTGAGTGTGTCGCTAATTAATTGATTCGCTTCATCTAATTCATCAACTGTTGCATGTGGTGTATCTTTTATTGATTCTACTTGATTTTCTGCACTTGCTTTTATTGCTTGTTGTGCTTCAGGCTTAACCACAATGTGCGGTTCTACGCCTTTTAACGTAGCAATACCATTTGATTCAACACGTTTCACATCATTATTCGCTATTGCTTGATCGATGTTTTGTAATGCACGTTTTTCATTATTCGCTAATTGATTTAAAGCAACTTGTTTTTCTTCATCAGTCGCATGTTCCGCTTGCTCAATTTCGCGCTTTTTAGCTTCATATTGTTGCTTAACTGCATCTCTAGCAGCTGCTCTAACAATATGGTCAGGCGTCACTAAAGCAATGCTATCAAGCGCTTGACTTGTTGTATCATCAACTTGTTGATTTGTTCTATTATTCGTAATATCTGTCATGGCTTGATTTACAAATTCATTGATTTTATCTAGTGCCGCTTGTCTTTCTTCTGCTGTCGCTTCTTTATCTTGATTAATTTGCGCACGTAATTCATTCGCTTTTTGATTGATTTTTTCACGTGCTGCTGGTTTAACTTTTGTTTCAGGTTGAATAATTTTAATCGCTGATACACCATTTGTTGCCGCTTGATTGACCTGACTATTCGTTTGAGCTTGGTCAATAGCTGCAAGTGCTTTTTCTTTTTCTTTAGCTAATGCTTGTGAAGCAACTTCTTTCTCGTTATCTGTTGAATCAAGACTATTATCAATTTGCTGTTGCTTTTCTTTAACAGCTTTTTCAATATCTGCAATTGCCTTTGGTTTAATTACTACTTCAGCTTCAACATTGTCTATAGCATTTATCGCTTGATTTGTAGTTGCGTCTACCTGATCATTTGTTTGGTTTTGATTAATTTGATTAAATGCTTGATCTTTAAGTTGATTGATTTGATTAACAGCAGCCTGCTTTTCTTCATCAGTTGCATTAGGTGTTTGTTTAACCGCTTCAATACGCTTCGCCACTTCAGCAGTGATTTTATCTCGTGCTGCTTGCTTTTTCACTACGTCAACTTGAACAGCATCAATATTATTTTCTGCTGTTGTCGCAGCTTGGTCTACTTCTGCATTTGTGTTAGCTTGTTTAATACTTTCAATAGCTTGTTGTCTGTCTTGATTTAAAGTATTGATCGCAGCATTTTTCTCATCATTCGTTGCATCTGGTGTAGCATTGATTTCAGCTAATTTAACATTATAATGCTGATTGATTTGTGCTAATGCTGCAGGTTTTTTAACAATATTTGGCTGAATCGCATTAATTGCTTTTGTACCTAATTGTTGCGCTTGATCTACTTCCGCATTTGTATCAGCTTGATTTATATTATTAATTGCCGTTGCTAACTCTTGATCCACTTGATTTAAAGCCACTTGCTTTTCTTCAGTTGTTGCATCTGTGTTTTGATTAATTTCTTGCTTTTTAGCAGTTGCTAAATCATTTAATACACCTGTAGCAGTTTGTTTCTTCGTTACATGCGGTTGAACTGCACCGATTTGATTGACTGCATCGTCTCTAATACTATTGACCATCGCAGTAGTAGACGTCACACCAATATCAGTTAATGCTCTATTTTTAAGTGTATTGACACGATTTATCGCTTCTTGTTTCTCTTCTCGAGTTGCACCAGGTGTAGCATTGATATTTGTTATCGCCTCTCGCGCTTTATCATTTACAGCATTGCGAGCATCCGTTTTAACTTGTGTTGCCGGTTGAATCACAACTATATTTTGTGTGCCCTGATCTTTTGCTTGTGCAACTTCTTGATTCGTATCTGCTGCATTAATATTTTGCTTCGCTGTGGCTACAGCTTGATCAAGTAATTGTTGTGCTGCTTGTTGTTCTTCGAGCGTCGCATCATTATTATTAAATATCGTATTATGTTGCGTTTCCGCACTTTTATCGATGGCATTTTTTGCATCTGTTTTTACTTTTGTAGCTGGTGTAATTGCTTGTATTCCTTGAATCGCATTTGTCTTTACTTGTTCAACATCAGCATTGGTATTAGCGTTTAAAATGTTTGTGTTTGCTGCAGTTACAGCAGCATTCACTTTGTCAATTGCTGCTTGTCTTTCTTCTTGAGTCGCATCAGGATTAGCATTGATCTCTGCGATATGTTGTTGTGCATCATGTGATACGGCATCCCTTGCAGCTTGCTTAACAACAGTTACAGGAGCAATTGGATTAATGGCATTTAGACCATCTCCTTTGGCGTTATCAACATCAGCATTTGTTGTTGCTTGATTGATTTGTTCTAAAGCATGGTTGGTTGCTTGAGTTAATTCGTTCAATGCTGCATTTTTCTCTTCCTGAGTTGCTTCTCTATTACTATTTATTTGTTGTCTTTTCGTTGCTGTTGCTTGGTTAATTGCATCTCTTGCAGCTTTTTTATGAGTTACTTGAGGAACAACTGCTCCAATAGTATTGATGCCATTATTTTTAGCTGTTCCAACGTCAGCATTTGTAGTAGCATTCGTAACATTATCAATAGCATCTGTTTCATCCGTAGCTAATTGATTTAGTGCATCTTGAATCTCGTCTTCAGTAGCATCTGGTGTTGCATTGATAATTTCCCTTTGTTTCGTTGCTTTATCACGTATTGCTTTTTTAGCATTTGGTTTAACAACCGGTGTTGCAGTATCCCCACTTAAGGTCTGTATACCTTGATCTTTGATTCTAGTAACGCCATCATCAGTCGTTTGGTCACCAATGTTACCAATTATTTCATTTTTATGTTCCTCGATAACTTGTATTGCTGCTTGTTTTTCTTCATCTGTCAATTCATCATTTTGATTAACTAAATCCTCCATTTGGTCAACCTTTTTATTAACTGCATTTTCAGCATCAACACTTCGAATTAACGTATGTTGCATTTGATTAGTTAATGAATCAATATCTGCTTGAGAAACTCTTTTATTTAATGGTACATTGTTACGATTTTCATCTAAAATCGTTTGTGCGCGTCGTTTCAGACCATTAAAGATATCTAATGACGCAAATGTATAATCAGCTTGTTGAATGCGTCTGTCAACTTCGGCTTGTAATGCATCTTTATTCATGATGATATCGATAGTATATGGATTTGTACTTACAGTATGACTTTCAGCAGGTGAATTAATAAAATCTTGTGTATACGTTTTATATGTTAATGTATCATTAAATGTTACTGTTCTTGGTGTCGGTACATTATTAACACGCAACTTATATTTTAAATCCAATATTTTATCAGGCATTAATCGTGCCGGCGAGTTACCTGAACCTCCACCAGTACTTTTAATTGTTATCACTCGATTCGCCGCATCATACGTCACATTAAAATCATTCATATCAACACCTGAATTACTGCTTGGAAAATCTTTAGTCAATGAGTTATTAACATATTCTACCCCTTCAGGTAATTGAACTTTATATACAAAATCATCTGTATTAAATGAAGCGCCGAAGTTACCATTATTCTTTAATGAAGTTGTGACTGTAAATTCTTTATTATTAGTAGCTGTGGGTTCCATTGTTCGTCTTTCAACATAAACATGCGAACCAGAATGTAGACCAATTGAGTCAACAAAGTCATAGTATTTATAACCGTCTCTTAGTTGATAAATGCCACGCGCATCTGTTATTGCATCATTTTTAGGTACAAATTGAATTTTTAAGTGACTAACATTTTCAGGCACTTTAAACAAACGCCAAATCGGACCATAAGCTACTGATTTTTCTGCAATAACAGTATCATTATCAGCATTTTTAATTATTAAATTTGTCACACCTTGATAGTTTTTTGTAGTCATCGTATTAAATTCGAAAATTAATTCAGAATTTGGATTTACTGTTAAAGATTTTTCAATTCCATTAAAATCACCATGATCATTTGTATCATTTCCCTTAATACGACCTAATGCAATTACATTTCCTTGTGCTTGATAGTTCTTAGCATCTCCTGAATCAAACATACTTGTTCTAACCATCGCATGACTAAACACACCTACTTTACCACCATTGATAAGTGTAAAGCCTGGTAAATTATCAACAACTGTTACTGATGGTACAGAACGGTTGGTACTTGGTCTAATACCATTGTCATCAAAAGACAGCACTTCGTTAGGTGCATTTTGTCCTGCATTATTGGCATTAGGATCAGTTGTCGGCGTGTATGGCGCTGTAATTGCTACTGGTGCACCACCGTTTCCTGCCGCTGCAGCCGCTGGATCTGCTGGAGTTGCATTAGGATCTGCCGGTGCCGCACGTCTACTTCTCTTTTTCGGTCTATTAGATGCTGGTTCAGCAATTGCAACTAGCTCTGGTTTATCTGAAGAATGACGAACATCTTCTTGAATTTCCTTTAAAGTTAGATGTCCTCCTGAACCATTTTCATTTGTTTTATTTGGTACATTTAATGTGGTATTATTCGACACTGCATCATTATTATTAGCGTTTGACACTGTCTCAGTTGCTGTTGTATTGCCATCTGTATGATTATTGTTTTGTGCTGAAGGCGTACTTGATTGCACTGATGTTGGCGTAGCTTGATTTACTATACTACCATTATTATGATTAACCAATGCTTGATTCGTTGCTTGATTGGTTGTTGCAGATTGATTAGGTGTATTCTGCGCACTATTTGCTAAACCTCTATTATTAGCAACATCTTTATCTTGTGAATTTACAGGTGTTGCTTGATTAGTATCGCTTTGTACATTATTATCCGTAGTTAAGGCTTGTGCACCATTTGGGTTTGAAAGTAATAAAACTGTTCCGATTAAAGTAGAGAATATGCCTACTTTATACTTCCTAATACTATATTTATTTTTCTTTAACAAATTCATTTCATTTTCCTCCTGGTTGTCTGTTCTCTGCTGTGTTGTTAAGAATTATGCTAAAAATATACGCTCCCTCATATTATGTTTATAGCTATATTATTTTGTACAATATTTTAAGTTCACTCAATTTTATCATCATCATTTTATAAAATAAAGTTTTATTTTATTACAATTTAGTTTCCGTTTTGTAATTAAAATCTTAATAAAACATAACAAGAACGCTTTAGATTGTTTTGTAACAGAAAGTAATTCATACCAAAAAACACCAAGCAACCGAAACGTTACTTGGTGTCATTACAAATGTAATATTATTTTAAATTATGTCACTACTTTAAATACTTTTTATTTCCAAACCTTCATCGCCCCATGCGTGCATGCCGCCTTCGACATTTACGGCATCAATGCCATTTGCCTCTAAATATTCTACAACTTTAGCGCTTCGAACTCCACCAGCACATACAATATAATATATTTCATTTTTATTAAATGAATTTAAATGATCCGGAATGGTATCCATTGGAATCAACTTTGCATTAGGAATATATCCCATTGCTGTTTCTTCGTCAGTACGAACATCAACAATTTGAACTGGTTTAGATTCTAAAAGTTTGTTTTTTAATTCATCTGTAGTAATTGACTTCATTTCAAAGTCCTCCTTAAAACATTATTTAGCTACAATATTGACTAATTTTTGAGGAACAGCGATGACTTTCATGATGTCTTTACCTTCAATACTCGCTTTAACATTGTCATTAGATAAGGCAATTTCTTGCATTTCTTCTTTTGATGTATCTTTAGCAATTTTAATTTTAGCTCTCAATTTACCATTTACTTGAACAACGATTTCTACTTCATCATCTACAAGTAGTGCTTCGTCATAAGTTGGCCAAGGTTGGTACGTAATAGACTCTTCATGTCCTAATTTTGACCATAATTCTTCACCGATATGTGGTGCAATAGGTGCTAACATTTTAACGAAGCCTTCAATGTAAGGTTTATAAACTTCATCAACTTTATAACACTCATTAATAAATACCATTAATTGACTAATAGCAGTATTAAATCCTAATGTTTCAAAGTCTTCTGTTACCTTTTTAACAGTTTGGTTATAAACTTTATCTAAAGATTTATTATTTGTAGTTACAATTTTTGAACTCAATGTTCCATCTTCATTTACCATTAAACGCCATACGCGATCTAAGAATCGACGAGACCCATCTAATCCTTTTTCACTCCATGCAATTGCAGCATCTAAAGGTCCCATAAACATTTCGTAAAGACGTAAAGTATCTGCACCATGAGACTGTACTATATCATCAGGATTGATTACATTTCCTTTAGATTTACTCATCTTCTCATTACCTTCTCCTAAAATCATACCTTGGTTAAATAATTTTTGGAAAGGTTCTTTAGTAGGTACGATACCCAAATCATAAAGGACTTTATGCCAAAATCTTGCATATAATAAGTGAAGAACCGCATGTTCTACTCCACCGATATATAAATCAACAGGTAACCAATGTTTTAATTTTTCAGGATCTGCTAACATTTTTTCATTTTTAGGATCGATGTAACGTAAATAATACCAACAACTACCTGCCCATTGTGGCATTGTATTTGTTTCACGACGTCCTTTCATACCTGTTTTTTCATCTACAACATTTACAAATGAATCAATATTAGCTAGTGGAGACTCACCAGTCCCTGATGGCTTGATTTCATCTGTTTCAGGTAACAACAATGGTAGCTCTTCTTCAGGAACAGTTGTCATTGTTCCATCTTCCCAATGAATGACAGGAATTGGTTCGCCCCAATAACGCTGACGACTGAATAACCAATCTCTTAATTTGTAATTAACTTTCTTTTCGCCAGCACCTTTTTGCTCTAATAATTGAATAGCTTTAGTAATTGCCGCTTCATTTTCTAAACCATCAAGTTCACCAGAATTAATATGTTTACCTTCACCAGTGTATGCTGCTTCTTCAACATTTCCACCTTCGATGACTTCAATGATTGGCAAATCAAACTTTTTAGCAAATTCATAATCTCTGTCATCATGCGCTGGTACTGCCATAATTGCTCCAGTACCATATGTTGATAATACATAATCAGCAATCCAAATTTGTACTTTTTCACCAGATAAAGGATTAATTGCATATGCACCAGTAAACACACCTGATTTATCTTTTGCTAAATCTGTACGTTCTAAATCTGACTTTTTAGAAGCTTCTGTTTGATAAGCTTTTACTTTTTCTTTATATTCATCAGTTGTAATTGAATTAACTAATGCATGTTCAGGACTTAAGACTAAGAATGATGCACCATAGATAGTATCTGGTCTAGTCGTAAATACTTCTACTTTTCCTTCCGTATTATCTACATCAAATGAAACTTTGGCCCCTTCAGAACGTCCAATCCAATTGCGCTGCATATCTTTTAAAGACTCAGGCCAATCTAAATCATCTAAATCTGCTAATAATTGATCTGCATATTCTGTGATTTTAAGTACCCATTGTTTCATCGGCTTACGATAAACTGGATGTCCACCACGTTCAGAGACACCATCAATCACTTCTTCGTTAGATAAAACAGTGCCTAATGCTGGACACCAGTTAACTGCAACTTCATCAACGTATGCTAAACCTTTGTTATATAACTGTATGAAAATCCACTGTGTCCATTTATAGTATTCTGGATCTGTTGTATTAACTTCACGATCCCAATCATAACTGAACCCTAATTCTTTAATTTGTCGTTTAAAAGTTTGGATATTTTTCTTTGTAAATTCACGTGGGTCGTTGCCAGTGTCTAAAGCATATTGCTCTGCTGGTAATCCGAATGCATCCCACCCCATCGGATGTAATACATTATAACCTTGCATCCTTTTATATCTTGAAATGATATCTGTTGCTGTATAACCCTCAGGATGTCCAACATGTAAACCAGCACCTGATGGATATGGAAACATGTCTAAAGCATAAAATTTCTTTTGACCTAAGTTATCATTTGTTTTAAATGTTTTATTTTCGTCCCAATAGTCTTGCCATTTCTTTTCAATTTGATTGTGGTTGTAATTCAACACATTTCCTCCTATTCAATAAAAAAGACACCTCTAACTATTCTATTTACATAGGGACGACATTTGCCGCGTTACCACCCTATTTCACAAAAATTGTGCACTCATTTTAATAGTAAGAGATGTCATTCATTCAATTTAAAATTAATACGATTTACATTTAGTCCTTAACACTAGCTCTCAGCATCACTAGCTTTCTGTAGAAAAGCTCCAAACGAAATTAAATTATACAAATTAATATTATGTTATAACGACATTTATTTCAAGTCTATAACGTTAATTCTATTTACTCATTATGCATCTATTTTTTTAGGTTGCGTATTATTCTCCTTGAAAACCATTAATAATATTAATGCAAATACAAGTAGTAGCATCATACCGATAAACATCATGCGCATATTAAACGCATCAACTAATACACCACCAAGAAATGGACCAAATGCTTTTCCTACTGTAGCAGCTGAATTCACAAAACCTTGGTACTGTCCTTGCTTACCATCTGGCGCTAACTGATTGGCTATAGTTGGAACTGCTGGCCATACAAACATTTCTCCAAAAGTTAAAATAATCATACCGACAACAAATATTGTAAAGTTTTCAGCAAAACTCGTGACAAAGAACGACAACATAAAAATGATGATGCCGACAAACATTTGCTTCTTTAAGTTTCCTTTTAACAGATAGAGAATCGGTTTAATTAATGGTTGTGCTACTAAAATCATTATTCCGTTAATTGTCCATAAGACACTATATTGTGCCATTGAAATATTAATAGATTGTGTAAATGATGCGATTGTAGACTCCCATTGAATATATGCAACCCAACAAATTGCAAACATTGCACAAATTAGTACTAATGAAATAAATCTTGCTTTATTCTTTTTACCAGTAATATCTAAATGAGTTGGATATTTAACTTTTGCATTAATTTCAATATTAAATTGCGTTACCGCGACAAGCGCAAACACAACATACATAATAAGATTGGCTAAAAAGATATAGTTAAAGCTAAATTCTGCGACAAAGCCGCCCATTGCAGCACCGACAGCCACACCAATATTTTGCGCTAAGTATATCGCATTAAACGTTTGTCTTCCGCCATTCGGCCACACTGCTCCAGCCATAGCGTATATCGCAGGAATAATCATTCCGCCACCAAAGCCTAACATTACAAGCCATACAGCATACCAAGGCCACCCGTGAAAGAAATTAAGTAGCGTTGTACTACAAAGACAAGTGAAAGTTCCAATTAAAATCGTCTTGTATCCACCTAATTTATCAAATAGTGAACCACCTAATAAGTTTCCAATAACCATGCCAAATGAATTTATCATTAGCACTAAACCAGCAACAGTTAAACTTTTTCCAAGTTCTTGTTTCATATAAATTGTATTTAAAGGCCACAAAAAACTGGAACCAGTAATATTTAACGCCATGCCAATTACTAGCCACCAGACTGATTTAGGTATATTCATATTTCATAGTTCCTCTCTCTTTTTTGTCAAACTATAATAAACACTATAACATTAAAATATGTTAAAATCTGTACTTAGAACTCTTTTTTTATAGAAAGGAAAATGACATATGGGCAATCATTTCCAATACGCTTTTGAAAACAAACGTTATCACACATGGAATTACCATTTAAAAAATAAATTTGGACAAAAAATATTTAAAGTTGCATTGGATGGCGGGTTTGACTGTCCTAACCGCGATGGCACTGTAGCACATGGTGGATGTACATTTTGTTCTGCTGCAGGTAGCGGAGACTTTGCAGGTAATCGTGCAGATTCAATCGCAGTACAATTTAAAGAAATTAAAGAAAAGATGCATGAGAAATGGCACGAAGGAAAATATATTGCTTATTTTCAGGCATTTACAAATACACATGCACCGGTTGAAGTATTAAAAGAAAAATTCGAACCTGTACTTAAAGAACCGGGTGTTGTGGGATTATCTATTGGTACGCGTCCTGACTGTCTACCAGACGATGTTGTCGAATATTTAGCAGATTTGAATCAACGAACATACTTATGGGTTGAATTAGGACTACAAACAATCCATCAGTCAACATCTGATTTAATCAATCGTGCCCATGATATGAA
Source organism: Staphylococcus sp. HMSC36A10 (assembly GCF_001838845.1). NCBI lineage: Bacteria > Bacillati > Bacillota > Bacilli > Caryophanales > Staphylococcaceae > Staphylococcus > Staphylococcus sp. HMSC36A10. Next base: position 18,787 of record NZ_KV839105.1, on the reverse strand, counting down.
AACTTATTATGATGGTGTGGCAAAATTACGTAAGCATAATATCAATGTATGTACACACATCATTAATGGCTTACCTAGCGAAGACTATGACATGATGATGGCTACTGCCAAAGAAGTTGCACAAATGGATGTACAAGGTATTAAAATTCATTTACTTCATTTGTTAAAAGGTACACCGATGGTAAAACAATACGATAAAGGTTTATTAACTTTTATGACTCAAGAAGAGTACACAAACCTAGTTGTGGACCAATTAGAAGTGATTCCCCCTGAAATGATCGTTCACCGAATTACCGGTGATGGTCCAATAGATATCATGGTAGGTCCAATGTGGAGTGTTAATAAATGGGAAGTATTAAATGGCATCGATGCTGAATTAGCACGTAGAAATTCTTATCAAGGCTTGCGTTACAAGTCTAAGGTGAAGCAATGAAATTAGAACGTATACTCCCTTTTTCAAAAACACTTATTAAACAACATATAACACCAGAAAGTATTGTTGTAGACGCAACTTGCGGTAACGGCAATGACACTTTATTTTTAGCCGAACAAGTACCAGAAGGACATGTTTATGGTTTCGACATTCAAGATTTAGCTTTGGAAAATACACGTGATAAAGTTAAGGATTTCAATCATGTTTCTTTAATAAAAGATGGACATGAAAATATTGAACATCATATAAATGATGCACATAAAGGTCATATTGATGCAGCCATCTTTAACCTAGGTTATTTGCCTAAAGGTGATAAATCTATCGTGACAAAGCCTGACACGACAATCCAAGCTATTAATTCATTGCTATCATTAATGTCAATTGAAGGTATTATTGTACTTGTTATATATCATGGTCATAGCGAAGGACAAATTGAGAAGCATGCATTGCTTGATTACTTGAGTACTTTGGATCAAAAGCATGCGCAAGTTTTGCAATATCAATTTTTAAACCAACGTAATCATGCTCCATTCATTTGTGCCATAGAAAAAATTTCTTAAGCATTTGCTGCGCTATACTATTTATAATTTAGGATTGAGTAGTCAACATTTGAAAAATTAATACCAACAACAAAAAGAGGTTTTCAACTTAATGAAAACCTCTTTTTATGCTATTAAACTTACACAGCAATAATTGCGTTTAAACTATTTTGCATTGCTGTTGCTCTACTTGCAATCGCATCACTGATGAAATTCAACAACTCTACTTTCTCTTGTTGTAACTTTTCATTGAAATGAATAATAACTGTTCTTTCATCGTCAACAGGACGCTCTTTGTAAATCCATTCTAATTCAACTAAATTATTATACGTTCTCGTACGCTTATACGGTTTAACTTCAACAAATCTGTCCATTTCTTTAAGCGTCATAGAACCTTTTTGCCATAAAGTTAGTAAAATTAAAATTTCTTCTCTAGACATTTTGTATTCGCTTTCAATCTCGCTGAAAATTGAGTTAATGTCACCCAAAAGTGTTTCTAATTGCAAAATCCCAAATACAGTGTCGTTATTTACTTTTTTCATGCTAAACATCTCCCAATTAATAATCACATATTTAGCTACCATACAAGTATTAACAAACATCCCAACAATCCCGAAACTTGTATGTGCTAACTTATGCATAAAACTACAAGTGTAAATAAACTTGCTTTCTATTCAATTGTCAAAGTTGAATAAAATTAAATAAGTATAAAAACCAATAATCAATAGAGTTAATATTTAGAAATAAGATAATAGTACATAAAACAAATCACTCTATTACATATTAATTTTATAATTTATATACAAAGAAAATATATCAATATTACCATTAAATTGCAACAATTCTACATATATTTCTTCAAAAAAGATACGCATTGAATTTTTATTACATATAACTCTCATGAAAATTGATTAAACTAAATTAATTAGTTAGCCTTAAATTTAACAAATTAAATCAAACCGAATGAGGCTAAATTGGTTATTTTTCAAGATATGATTTGTATAAATCAAAACATTTCTTACAAATCAAATGTGTATAAAATGTGATATACATTCTCAACCTTAAAAAAGTAAAAAAAAAGATGAGCATCTACTGTCTCATCTTTTTAGAATATTAAATTTCTACAATTTCGTCATCTTCAACAATAAAGCCCATTGTATTGACGCTGTTATTTAAGAAAGTCAGAATATAACGCATTACTTCATCACGTTCTGGCTCATTGTGAACCTCGTGGTAAAAACCTTGCCAAGCTTTAAAATATAATTCAGGTGTTTGATATTTTTCTTTAAACTCATCAATTGCCCTAGTATCAACAATTAAATCCTTCGTTCCATACATTAATAGCGTTGGCATTGGTTGAATGTCATGAATATGAGCCATCGTATCTTTCATCGTCTCATTAATTGTATTATACCAATGATACGTTGCTTTTTTTAACATTAAACCATCGTTAACTGTTTCTTCAACAATTTCTAAATTACGTGTTAAATCTTTTGGTTCTACACCAACATTAAAACGTGTGTCTTTTGAAATTTTACCTATATTTGAAACAAGTTTATCTTTACGATTTTTTCCATTCTTTTGAAGTTCTAGCATAGGAGAAATTAACATCATCCCCTCGATTGGCAATTCTACTTTTTCAAGTAAATTTAATAAAATCAAACCGCCAAGTCCTACCCCTAATACATAAGTAGGAATTTTATATTCATTAGCTATCTTTAACCAGTCTAGCAAACTTTCGTGATACGTTTGAAAGTTTTCAATTTGTCCTTTATTAGCTCTTGAAGTTTGACCTTGACCAGGCAAATCTCCCATAATCACATGATAGCCATTTCTTCTTAACATCGTAATAACATATGCATATCTTCCCGTATGTTCTAATATATTATGAGCAATAACAACGACGCCTTTCGCATCATTTTCAGCTTCCCACTTCCACATTATTATACTGCCCCTTTTTCATTAATCTTCAATAACATAATTATAGCAAATTCACTATGTAGATTTCTATTTATAGTATTATTGTTGTCCATATTATTATATATAAATGAAATCAACATCAATAATAGTGTAATTATACATAATTATTTTTGATTGTTTTTGATGAAAACGCTTTCTCGAATATTTTTTTCATGCTAAACTTATTGTAAACACAAGGGTTTGGAGGAGTAGCAATGGCACTATTAAAGAATTTTTTTATCGGATTATCTAATAATAGTTTTTTAAACAACGCAGCAAAAAAAGTGGGCCCACGTTTGGGCGCCAATAAAGTCGTTGCCGGAAATACAATTCCAGAGTTAATTAATACAATCGAATACTTAAATGACAAGAATATCGCTGTTACGGTAGACAATTTAGGGGAATTTGTCGGTACAGTTGAAGAAAGTAATCATGCTAAAGAACAAATTTTAACAATTATGGACGCGCTTCATCAACATGGCGTAAAGGCACATATGTCTGTTAAATTGAGTCAGTTAGGTGCAGAATTCGACTTAGAATTAGCTTACCAAAATTTAAGAGAGATTTTACTTAAAGCAAATACTTACAACAATATGCATATAAATATTGATACTGAAAAATATGCTAGCCTGCAACAAATTGTTCAAGTTTTAGATCGCTTAAAAGGCGAATTTAGAAATGTTGGTACTGTAATTCAAGCATATTTATACGATAGCCACGAATTAGTTGATAAGTACCAAGATTTACGATTACGTTTGGTTAAAGGTGCATATAAAGAAAACGAATCAATTGCATTTCAATCTAAGGAAGACGTAGATGCAAATTACATCAAAATAATTGAACAACGTTTGTTAAACGCACGCAATTTCACTTCAATTGCAACACATGACCATCGCATCATTAATCATGTAAAACAATTTATGAAAGAAAATCACATTGAAAAAGATCGTATGGAATTCCAAATGCTCTATGGTTTTAGATCAGAGTTAGCAGAAGAAATCGCAAATGAAGGCTATAATTTCACTATTTATGTACCTTATGGCGATGATTGGTTTGCGTATTTTATGAGAAGATTAGCAGAACGCCCACAAAACCTATCTCTTGCTGTAAAAGAATTTGTGAAACCTGCTGGCTTAAAACGTGTTGGCATAATTGCAGCTTTAGGAGCTACAGTTATGTTAGGTTTAAGTACAATTAAAAAATTATGCCGTAAATAGAGCAAGACATAAACAATAATTTAGGAGTCTGGAACAATAATCAATGTTCTAGGCTCCTAAATGTTATATTGGCAGTTCTGAAACATTTATAAATCTTTGATTATGAACTCACAACAGTGCTCTATGCTTTTATAGATTTTAATAAATTAGCCATTTCAATTGCACTTACTGCTGCTTCAGCACCTTTATTGCCAGCTTTCGTACCTGCTCTTTCCACAGCTTGTTCAATACTTTCAGTCGTTAAAATACCAAATATGACTGGTACATTAGTTTGATCATTCACTTTAGAAACACCTTTCGCGACTTCATTACAAACATAATCATAATGAGACGTAGCACCGCGAATTACGCATCCTAATGTAATTACTGCATCATAATTTCCTGATGAGGCTAATTTTTTAGCTACTAAAGGAATTTCAAACGCACCTGGCACAAATGCTACATCAATATTGTCTTCATTAACATCATGTCGAATCAAAGTATCTTTTGCACCTTCAAGTAATCTTCCAGTGATAAAATCATTAAATCGACTAACTACGATTGCAACTTTCAAATCTTTTCCAATTAATTTACCTTCAAAATTCATGTTAAAGTCCTCCTATATTAAATGACCCATTTTTATTTTTTTCGTTTCCATATAATCATGATTATGTACCGTTTCTGGTACGATAACTTCAATTCTTTCTGCAATATCAATGCCATATTGTTTTAATCCCTCAAATTTACTTGGATTATTACTTAATAAATTGATATGTTCGATGTTAAAATATTTTAAAATCTGTGCAGCAATATGATAATCTCGTAAATCTTCATCAAAACCTAATGCTAAATTTGCAGTTACTGTATCATATCCTTGCTCAATTAATTCATATGCGCGTAATTTGTTTAACAATCCTATGCCACGACCTTCTTGAGGTAGATAAATAATCATGCCACCATGTTCATTGATATACTTCATAGACGATTCAAGTTGAGCACCACAATCACAACGTTGACTATGGAAAATATCGCCTGTAAGGCACGCAGAATGTAAGCGTACATTTTCATGTTGTCGAATTGCACCTTTTGTCAGTACAACTATCTCTTCATCTGTGTATGTCGCTTTAAAACCATACATATCAAATGTTCCGAAATCTGTAGGCATTTTCACTTTTGCCTTAAATTCAATTTCTGGTTCTAATTTTTTACGATATTCAATTAAATCATCAATCGTAATCATCTTTAATTGATGTTTTTCTTTAAACTTTTGTAAATCTTGTCCTTTCGCCATCGTGCCGTCATCATTCATAATCTCACAAATGACACCAGCGGGCTTGGCACCAGTAAGTTTAGCTAAATCAACAGCCGCTTCTGTGTGTCCATTTCTAGCTAATACGCCTTTATCTTGTGCTACTAATGGAAATAAATGACCAGGACGATTAAAATCTTTAGCTTCACTACTAGGATCAATGAGCTTTTTGGCAGTCAATGTACGTTCATAAGCACTAATTCCTGTTGTTGTATCTACATGATCAATACTCACTGTAAATTGCGTACCAAAGATGTCGGAGTTATCATCAACCATTTGTACCAAATCCAAACGTTGTGCAATATCTTTAGACACTGGTGCGCATATTAATCCCCTTGCTTCTTTCGCCATAAAATTAATGGTATTATCGTTCATCCATTCAGTAACCGCTACTAAATCACCTTCATTTTCACGATTCTCATCATCTACTACAATAATTGGTTCTCCATTTTTTAAAGCCATTAAAGCACTGTCAATATTATCGAATTGCATGCTACCCCTCCTAAAAACCAAATGCTCTTAATTTATCTACAGATAATTGGTCTTTATCTTTATTTAAAATATTTTCAACATATTTAAACAAAACGTCTGTTTCTAAATGTACTTTATCTCCTAATTTTTTGGATGATAAAATCGTTGAACGCCTCGTTTCTGGAATAAGATGAATGTCAAAACTGTTATCATGCTTATCAAATACCGTTAGACTAACACCATCCACAGTAATAGACCCTTGCTTAACTAACTGATTATTAATATGTTGGCTACATTGAATCGTAATAATTTTGGCATTGGCTGTTTCATTTATTTTTGAAACTGTTCCTAGTTCATCTACATGACCGAGGACAAAATGTCCACCAAACCTACCGTTACCACTCATGGCACGCTCTAAATTTACTTCTGATTGTCGCTTAACATCTGCTAAATAGGTTTTATTTTCAGTGCCTTTAATTACTTGAACAGTAAAAGATGTCTGATTAAAATCAATCACTGTTAAACATGCACCATTAACACTGATGGAATCACCAATATGCATATCTGCCGTAATCTTATGTGCTTCAATTTCAATCGTCCTGACTGATTGACGAATTTGAACACTTTTAATGACACCTATTTCTTCAACGATGCCAGTAAACATGCATCATCACTTCTTTCGTAAAGTTAATTTAACATTTTGATTTAATAACTCGGAATGAACAATTTCAAATTGGTTCGCATCTGGTATCTCAATCACATCATTTGTTTGATAAAATTGATAATTTCCAGATCCGCCAATTAATTTCGGGGCATAATAGAGAATAAATTCATCTATATAATTAGATTGGAGAAATTCTGAAGTAGTGGTTGGACCTGCCTCGACTAGCAAAGTTCCAACTCCTCTTTTATATAAATTGTGAAGAATTGTTGTTAAATCACAAGACTTCAAGTAAATAATTTCAATATGTGTTTGATTGCTTGTTAAATTTGGATTTTCAGTATATATCCAAATTGGTGTTGATTCATCTTGATAAATTTGCTGATTAAAATGAATATTCCCAGACTTAGACAATATTACTTTTATAGGGTTTTTTCCATCTTGAATACGTGTAGTATATTGTGGATCATCTAATTCAACTGTACGTCTTCCAGTTAACACTGCGTCGTGTCGATGTCTTAACTTATAGACATCTTGTTTAACCTCTTTGTTAGTAATCCATTGACTTTGTCCATTATCATTCGCTTGTTTACCATCTAAACTTGCAGATACTTTCACTGTAATTTGTGGCAGTTGCTTTGCTTTTGCTTTAAAAAAGTCTTGGTATAATTGTGATGCCCGTTCATCATCAACGCATTCAACCTCAATACCGTGAGCCCGTAACGTCTCATCACCATGTGTGTCTAACGAATTGTCTTTTGTTGCGTATACTACTTTTGCTATCTTACAATCAATAATTTTGTTAACACAGGGTGGTGTTGAACCAAAATGACTACATGGCTCTAACGTAATATAAATCGTCGCACCTTCAGCATTTTGTTGTGCCATATCAAGTGCTTGAACCTCCGCATGCTTGTCACCTTTTCTCAAGTGTGCACCAATACCAACAATCCTACCTTCATTAACTACAACAGCGCCAACGGGTGGATTAACACCTGTTTGACCTTGTACCATATTTGCAAGTTGAATCGCATAATCCATAAATTGACTCAAATGATCACCTCTATAAACAAAAATCCTCACATCATGAATTAAGATGCAAGGAGAAAAATTTATCGTTAAATAAGCCTATTTGTACACATTTTTACAAATACGCTACATTATCTTTGTCGATAATTAACATTCTTTCTCCCATCCAGACTTTAACTGTCGGCTCTAGAATCTCACTAGATCAGCCACTAATATGATACATACTAGCAGGTCGCAGGCTTTATTTACTGCCGGTTGGGAATTTCACCCTGCCCCGAAAGAATTATATATGAAATTGTTATAGATTATTTGAGTACGTAGTATGTCAACTACATTTAAAATGATACTATATGTTTTCTGAAAAAACAATTAATGACGGTTTTAATTTAATATAATCTGAGTACTATAGGCATCTCATTGATATGATTCTTACTAACAGACATTAAAATCAAACCTTCAATTCGTCTCTATAGAGCGTTCTCTTTATTATCTTCTAGTTACAAATTATTGATTGTAACTGCGCTGTTGTTGCTCATTCGATTCTAAAGCATCATATAATTGAGATACTGTATGCGCAACTTGTTCTACTATCATTTTCACACCATTTCGTAGTTTATTAACACCGTTTGTCATTTGACCTATCGCAATCATATTTGTTAATGTTCCAAACCTTGGACTAATAACTTGATTGGTTTCCGGTATGATTTGTATGCCTCCCATTGGATGTGCTTGTACAATTTGTCTATTTTCAAGATTTTTAATTAATTGATCATCTTGATCCAATTCATTTAAATGACTTTTTGCACCTGTCGCGTTAATGACAACATTATACATGTCTACTGATTCTTGGTTTTTGTATGAAAAATAATACAACTTGCCATCATGTTTCACATCTTCTAAATCTTTTTTCAAAATTAAAGACTTATTTTCTATTAATTCAATAATTAGTTCAGCAGTTCTTGGAGGCATTGGATTTGAATTTAATTGAATCATCTTTGAGTATTTTTGATTAAATTGATGTTGATCTTCAATACTTAAGCTATTCCATATCCAATTTAAATTCTCTTTCAAATGTTCAATCATACTTTGGAAAATGCCCATTTCTGTTGGACGCGCTAAATCATACTTCAAATCTGCAATATGATTTCCTGTACGTCTATGTACTAATTTTTTAAAATCAATGTCATATTCAGCACATTCTTTTAAAAATAAAGAAACTATAGTATCAAGCGGTGCATTGCCGAAATGATGTTTTTTAATGTCATTTAATTTGTCTTTAGTTAAGTACTTGAATGTCACGTCTATCATTGTACCTCTTACACTTGGTAAATGAGCAGAACGACTCGTCATAGTAATTGGTAATTTCGGATGATGAGCAGCAACATAACGGACAACATCTAAACTGGCAAGGCCTGTACCAATAATCGCAATATCGTCCAGTTCATTTACTTCGTCTAACGTATTATATGTTGGATAAGGCGTAGCGATATATCCTTTTTTACCCTTTAAGTTATATGGATCATGGTAGGCAAATGTACCACATGTTAAAAATACATAATCGTACGCTTGCCATGATTGTTCTGAATTTGTAGTACATATGTAATAAGTTAAATTCGTTTCATCGATATTAGAATTTGTATAAATCTCTTGAACTTTATTATAATTAGTTGATATATTTGGATATTTTTTCGTGAACATAGATAAATAAGATTTCATATAATGTCCGAATACAAATCTCGGTAAATATGCAGGTTCATCAAAATTAAAATCAGTTTGTTGTTTATACCACTTCCAAAATTCAGTCTCATCATCTAAATTTAAACTCATCTTTTTCGAAGGCATATTAATTAGCAGCTCAGAACTATCATTTTGAAATGGTACGCCCTGTCCCATATTTACTTTATCATCGTATAAATCTATATCTAATTGATTAAACTTCGGGTGCTTAACTAACTCTCTCAATACACTTACACCAGCAGTTCCCATGCCTATTATTGCTACACGCATATATCATCCATCCTTTTGTAATTCAAAATATTATATTTAAACTATTACCTATAATTATAGCAATTTGGTATTTCCAATAAAATTTATTAAGGTAAGCTATTATTTCACTTTCACAACCATTAAACCATTTAAAACTTTTCATTTAATATCAACCTTAGTGTTTGTGTTAAAATATTTTTAACGAGGTGAATTAAATTGAAATTTATAGCAAAGATATTAATCTCATTAGTAATTCTATTTATGATTTTTAGTCGTAAAAACAAAGCTTCTTAATCAATACCCTTGATTACAAAATAAATTCAACTAAGGTGATTGGCCATACACTCAAGATATGGCTAATCACCTTTTTCAATGCAAAACAAAGAGTATATTTTGCAAAATCAATATCTATAATTTATCTTTAATACCCTTTTAATACTAAAACCAAATTCAAATTACATAGTCATATCGTGTAATATACCAAAGGAACATAGACATTCATCTATATAGATGATAATCTATTTAACGTCTAGGAGGTATGTTATGACGTATAAAGAACTAGCAACATTTTTAAAAGTTTTATCAGATTCAAGCAGATTAGAAATACTAGATTTACTTTCTTGTGGAGAGTTATGCGCTTGTGATTTGTTAGCACATTTTCAATTCTCTCAACCCACACTTAGCTATCATTTGAAAGCATTAGTAAAAACCAACTTAGTTACGACACGAAAAATCGGAAATAAACATTTATACCAGCTTAATCATAATATTTTTGAGTCCGTAATTAATAACTTGTCTAAGGTTCATACCTCTAACCAACGATGTTTTTGTCATAACCTTAAGACTGGTGAATGCTAATGATGACAACTTTAGCGACACTCATTTTTCTAGTAACTTTATTATTTGTATTATGGCAACCTAAAGGCCTAGATATTGGCATTACCGCATTAACTGGTGCCTTTATTGCTGTTATTACTGGTGTTGTAAGTTTTTCCGATGTTTTCGAAGTAACAGGTATTGTTTGGAATGCTACTTTGACTTTTGTCTCAGTCATTCTTATTTCATTAATATTAGATAAAGTTGGATTATTCGAATGGTCAGCTATTCACATGCTTCATGCTTCAAAAGGAAATGGTTTAAAAATGTTCGTTTATATCATATTATTGGGTGCCATTGTTGCTGCATTTTTCGCAAATGATGGCGCAGCGTTAATCTTAACGCCTATTGTATTAGCGATGGTTAAAAATATAGGTTTTAGTAAGCGGGCCATATTCCCTTTTATTATTGCGAGTGGTTTTATAGCTGACACAACTTCTTTACCTTTGATCGTGAGCAATCTAGTGAATATTATATCTGCTGATTATTTTCATGTAGGATTCGTTCGATATTTTAGTAGAATGATTATACCTAATTTATTCTCGCTTTTAGCAAGTATTATAGTATTGTGGTTATATTTTAGAAAGGCGATACCTAAAACGTTTGATGATAATAATATAAAGCATCCTAAAGATGCCATTAATGATTTAAAGCTATTTAAAATTTCATGGATTGTTCTAGTTATATTACTTTTCGGCTATCTAATCAGTGAATTTACTAAAATTCCGGTATCAATTTTCACTGGAATCATTGCTTTTATTTTTCTAATGTTGGCTCGTAAATCAAATGCTGTAAATATTAAGCAAGTCATTAAGGGCGCACCTTGGAATATAGTATTATTTTCAATTGGTATGTATATCGTCGTATTCGGCTTAAGAAATGCTGGCATTACTTTAATATTGGCTAAAATATTAGAATATATTTCCAATTACGGTCTATTTAGCACCATTTTGGGAATGGGCTTCATTTCAGCGTTTTTATCATCAATAATGAATAATATGCCTACAGTTTTAATAGATGCGATTGCTATTGGTCAATCAAATGTCCATGGCATGTTAAAAGAAGGCCTAATTTATGCGAATGTTATCGGTTCTGATTTAGGTCCAAAAATTACACCGATAGGCTCTTTAGCTACATTACTGTGGTTACACGTCTTAACACAAAAAGATGTTAAGATTTCTTGGGGCACATACTTTAAAACTGGTATCATCATTACAATTCCAGTACTATTTATAACCCTCATAGGGTTGTATCTAACACTTATCATATTTTAAGAAATAAAAAGACGCTTTCTATTTATTGCGATAGAAAGCGTCTTTTTATACTTGAGCAAGTTATATCATAACTTAACTCTATCAAATTACTTATTCAAATGTTTACTGTCATCTTTATACACAAAGTATTTGAAGTATTTTCCTTCAGTCTTCATATTCTTATAAAAGTCAGCGATAATTGTTGCATTACTTTCTGCCCACTTAATATCAGTAGCATATTGATGTTCTCCTGGATTTTTTGGATTCCATCTCATACTATACAATGTATTTTGATCTGTGCTTGATAAGAAGTGCTTATGAATGAAATCAGCACCGCCTGAAATAGCTTTTTCAGGTGTATCCCAACCATGCTTTTTAGCATATTCTGCACCTGTTTTAATTGGGTCTTTATCAAGGGCTCCTACTCCATAGAAATTGTAGTATTTTTTGCCATCAATTTCGACTCCATTAGCTAATTCACTTTTAACTGCGCCAGTTTCTAATAATGCATGTGAAATTAAATAAACTTCGTTAACGTGCTTATCTTTAGCAGCTTTTAAGAAATCATCCGTATGTTTCAATAACGTTGGTCTATCTACTAACATACGTTTAATTCTATTTTTATCAATCCCTTGATACTTTGATAAATCTAAAAATTGATATTTTTGCTTTTCATTATCGATAAAAGTACCGCTATCCATTGCACTTTTAATTTCAGTTGCAGATGCATCTCTCCATGCATCATTCTTTTTATTTGATACCTGTTGACTCGTATAATTATTTATTTGTTTCTTTGCTGCATCGTTTAATGTAACATTTAACTTTTCAATCTTAATGTCGGATTTAACATGTTTGAAAAATATCTGATCGGATATCATTGAGAAAAATAAAAATGAGACAACAGCAAATATGACAACAAGTCCTATTATTCCAAAAATAGAACCTTTCTTGTGTTTATTCATATCCACACCTCTTAGGTCATTGTTGTTATACATTCAGTTTGACTACGATAATAAAGTTTAACATTATTAAAACCGTTTAACAATTTTATCTATGCATTGTTACATATTCATAAATAAACAGTAATGTAAATGAAACGTTTTAAACCATTTATCAACATTACTTTACGTTGATCTACGAATCATAAATGTTTTATCTTTTTGTATAACCTTTGAAAACCTTTATATCAATAATCTTATTATTCACGTATTAAAAAACAAAAAATTCTTTTGTTCGTTTACTTAGTTTCTTTTTTATAATCCATCATAATAAAACTTGCTGCATTTGATCTATTTTTATAATAGTACTGATTTAAATCAATCGTGCCTTCAATTTGACCATCACGATACATCATTTCATTAGTGAAGTTATTTATCATCACGAAATCAGCGCGATCTCTTATAACATCTAAATCGTCGTTT
>NZ_KV839105.1:0-5554 GCF_001838845.1 Staphylococcus sp. HMSC36A10 | reverse complement strand
GATCTCTTATAACATCTAAATCGTCGTTTCGTGCAAAAAAATGTTCTAAATTTAAATGTGCGTAATCCATTGTTACCTCCCGATTACAAATTTTGTTCTATCTACTATTTAGCAAAGTAATAATACATCATATCACATTAAATTAATTACTTATGTCTTATATTTAACACTTAATTTAGCGATTACGCAAATGAATGATTTTTCTAAATATTTTATTCTAACTTTATCCGGAAATATTTGTTATACGTATAACTTGGAGAATGACTACTTGAAATTTAATAACGTATACAACAAACACCACAAAATCATACACCATCTTTTAAAAAAATATAATATTAGCTATAATTATGATGAGTATTATCAACTACTCTTGATAAAAATGTGGCAATTGAGTCAGATATATAAACCCTCAAGCAAGCAATCTTTATCCTCTTTTTTATTCACTCGATTAAATTTTTACCTTATCGATTTATTCAGACAACAAAATCAATTAAAAGATGTCATTTTATGTGAGAATAATTCACCAACATTAACTGAACAACCAACATACTTTAATGAACATGACCTTCGTTTACAAGATATCTTCAAGCTTTTAAATCAAAGAGAAAGACTATGGCTCAAACTATACCTTGAAGGATACAAGCAATTTGAAATTGCTGAAATCATGTCATTATCGCTTTCAACGATTAAATTAATTAAGATGTCCGTTAAGCGTAAATGCCAACATAATTTTAATTAGTTTATTGTGAAATTTCGGTCGATGTGTTAATGATGTTGAAACACCCTAACATCTTCATATAAATTTATTTTAACCATTAAATTAACAACTTATTATACGAGGAGTACTATATTTGCAAGACAATTCTACTAAATATCTACTTTATATCCAAACTGCTACTTCAAACCATCTCGAAACAAATTGTGTCTTTTTACATTGCGATTACATTCTTAAAGTTCCAATTAACAAACTCGTTTCATATTATGCGAAATTGCATTTATCATCACAAAGTGTGCTAATTGAGACTGCAAAAAACATACTAAATATTAATAAACTGGTTCCTATTTACATCAACCCAAAAACTATACTTTTTCCGTTAAAACATAAACGTGCACCGATACAAATTTATATCAATGCACATTATATTGTTGGTATGACTGCCATAGAGAATTCAACATTAATACATTTTCAAGAAGGCATTCAGCTAGAAGTTGATGAGCCATTTTCTCTAGTTTCAAAAAAATGTCATGAAAGTTTAGCTTTGAAGCACTTCATTGAAAATACTATTTCGAATTAAATTTAATTTCTAAAAGTTTCTTAGTAAAGTATGATGTCACAATTTTTATAAAATATATGCTAACAATCATTAATAAAATCGCTCCAATAATTGTTAAAATAACAACAGTTGTAGATAAATCTACCTTAGGACTAACGAAAAATTGTACGCCAGATAGACTTGTAATTAACCCAAATAAAAACAAACCTAATAAAGCAACATAAGCAAACATCATCACTACTAATGTAACAAACATACTATAACTTTTTGTTTCTTTATTTCGAAATACATTTTGTCTTAAGTAAGCATTAGCAAAGGTAACAGGCTTATTTAAGTTAACGCTGTCATCATCAGATATAGAAGACAATCGTTGATCTAATGCTTGTTTCTCCTTCTTGTTCAAAAACCATAATTGCTTTTTAACTTTTTTATCAAATGATGCTTTATTCATAATTAAGGATTTCTCTCCTTTATAATATTGACGTAATTTTAAACATTAGCGTCAATTGAAAGTGTATTTTATATATTTTACAGAAATATATGTATCAAATCTACAAAAATCCATATTACAATTTCATTTATGGTGATTTGACGCTAAAATACAGTCTGCTAATTTTTCAAACTAATGCTTTTTAGGTAGGTACAATGATAAATTTTAATCGTATATATGTTTCATATATAATGAATCTATCCTTAAACATATTGCATTCAAAATAATTTTAAAAAATGAAAAGAAAGGATTTAGCATGCAAAAATTCAAAGACTTTTTTTACGATGATTTATCGGTTACACGAGGAAATTATTTTTTAACTTTAATGGCAGCATTTTTTATTACTATCATTTTATTTATCGGCATAGTTGTCAGTGAAGTACATTTACTTTATAGCATGCTAATTGTATTAGTAGGTTTAATTCTATTGAGGCTATTCAAAATCAATTTATTCTCTTTTAAAAAATTAACATTGTCTCAAGTTATTCATATTATAGGCGGTGCACTATTAATTTATGGGTTAGATAATCTTTATTTATATTTTCATGACGTACCGGCAAATGAACAACAATTAGAGCAAGAAATACGAAATACACCATTCTATATTTCTATTTTCACTGTTACCATCATCCCCGCTATTGTGGAAGAAATTGTTTTTCGCGGTATGATAATAAGGGTTATCTTCAGAAAACACTTGTTTTTAGGGTTAATTGTGTCTAGTTTAGTTTTTGCATCATTACACGAATCTGACACTTGGATTGGTTATTTACCTTACTTATATTCTGGTTTGATTTTTGGCCTAATTTATATAAAAACAAAACGATTAGAAGTGGTAATATTCATGCACTTCTTAAATAACTTGTTAGCTCTGCTCTTTATAATATGGAGATAATTTTGAGATAACCTTTCATATTATTTTCAAATTATCTATCTGATATTTATTTTATTGAACTTGAGTCACTACTTAAACTCAAAAATACGTGTCATCAAGTGCAAAATA
The DNA here is from genome assembly GCF_001838845.1 of Staphylococcus sp. HMSC36A10. Lineage (NCBI taxonomy): Bacteria > Bacillati > Bacillota > Bacilli > Caryophanales > Staphylococcaceae > Staphylococcus > Staphylococcus sp. HMSC36A10. The sequence goes on along the minus strand of NZ_KV839105.1, from coordinate 2,790 downwards.
ATTTAGAACTAATACAAACATAAAAACTTTTACTTTACGCTTAAAATCAAAAGTCACATACCTAGATATAAGTACAACTTGTATATTTTGTACTCTAATAGGTATGTGGCTTAAATAATATTTAATTCTTGAGTTGCATATAGTAATTGTTTTTATTCATTTTCTAAAATATGCAAGACTAATTTCCTTTTCTACTCCTGTTGAATCAATTTAGACTTTTTTATAACTCGAGCTTTTACTTAGCTGAATTTTGACTTCTTCTTCATTAATAAATATGATGGAAAAACCCCCATAAGCTCAATGCTTATGAGGGTTTAAATATATTTATATATTATAGAATAGAAAGACCTGAAGATTGAATATCTTTCGCAAAGCCTTTAACTGTATCTACTGATAATTCGTTAATATCGCGACCTAAGTTTGTATTCACTTTTTTCACAACATCTGCAGGGCATGTAATAATATCTGCACCAATTTCATCAGCTTGAATCACATTGAATAATTCGCGGCAACTTGCCCATAATAATTTAACGCCGTCTTTACTATGCGTAACTTTTACAGCCTCTTTCATTAATGGTAATGGATCTACGCCTGTATCTGCAATACGTCCTGCAAATACTGAAACATATGTTGGCACACCTTCAGTTACTGCTTCAGTTATTTCTTTAACTTGTTCAATTGTGTAAACAGCCGTAACGTTTAATCTCACATTGTCAGCTGAAAGCTTTTTAATTAAAGGAATCGTTGATTCACCTTTTGTATTTACAATAGGAATTTTAACAAATACATTTTCGCCATATTGTTTTAGAATTGCTGCTTCTTTTTCCATAGTTTCTAAATCGTCTGCAAATACTTCAAATGAAATTGAAGCATCTGGAATTTCTTTCACAGCTTCTTCAGCAAAAGCTTTGTAATCTGTTACGCCCGCTTTCGCCATTAAACTAGGATTTGTTGTAAAACCATCCACTTGTTTGTTTTTATAAGCTGCTTTCATTTCTTCAATATCTGCACCGTCCGCAAATACTTCTACATTTAGTTTAGCCATATAATATAGCCTCCTTGATTCTTATTAAAATTTTAACAACATCTGCATGTCTTTTTCTTACAACCATTTGTAAAAAATGATTTTTATTTCTTTGTTATATAAAACATTTATATCACGCTTTTATAATATATAGCTAATTTTTTGCCTATATTTTTTAAAAATGACTTTAGCAAACATTGTGTCTACAAGTTAATAAAACTATTGTTTTATGATTGTTTATGATACGATATGTAAATGATAACCATCCAGGAGGTTTAGCATGTCTCGTTCAAAAAAATACTTTTACTTATCTAGCTTAATGATTATTTTAAGCTTTTTCTTTAATACAAATAACGTTTTCCTAAATGGACTTTTTAATTCTTTTATTAAATTAATACTTTTCTGCAGTGTTATTAACTCAATTGTACTAATTTTGTCTATAATTTTTGCAGATCGTTCAATTAAATCACTAAAGCCTGATGCAGATTGGATTAGAATTGCGAGTAAAAGTTTGCCTTGGATTATTCTAATTGTTATTTTAGTACATATCTTTTCAATTGTTCGTACATTCGGTTTTATTTAAAAAAGATAAAATGTCAATGTAGCCTTAATACAAAACAATACAATGTATCATGCTATAATGAGTAAAACAATTTGATGACGTTGTTGCGTATAAAAAATATTAGATTTTCGAAATCATAACTATACATCTAATCGCTATAGTTATACAACAAGATATAACATATAATGAGGTTTGATAATGCATCGACAATTTTTGTCGTCGCGTTGCCAAAACCTCTTTTTTAAATTCAAACTACTTCTTTTCGAGGTGAACCAAATGCAATATGTATATATTTTTATCGGTGGTGCTTTAGGCGCTTTATTACGTTACCTCATTTCTTTTCTGAATACTGACGGAGGTTTTCCAATCGGAACACTGATAGCCAATTTGACTGGTGCCTTTGTAATGGGATTGCTAACAGCCTTAACAATTGCATTTTTTTCAAACCATCCGACGCTAAAAAAAGCTATTACGACTGGTTTTCTTGGTGCTTTAACGACTTTTTCAACATTTCAATTAGAATTAATACATATGTTTGATCATCAACAATTTATAACTTTACTACTATATGCTGTAACAAGTTATGTCTTTGGTATTTTGTTATGTTACGTCGGTATAAAACTAGGTGGTGGTTTATCATGATATCAATCATTTTAGTCATGATTGGCGGCGGTTTTGGCGCAATTGCTAGAAGTGCCATTACTGATTATTTTAATCATAAATTTACTTCAAAGTTACCTATCGCAACATTGATAGTAAATCTAGTTGGTAGTTTTTTAATTGGATTAACTATAGGCCTATCAATTTCAATCTCATGGTTCCCTGCGTTCTTTGTCACCGGTTTTTTAGGTGGCTTAACAACTTTCTCAACGTTAGCCAAGGAACTTACATTAATGATGACACCAAAATTTGATATTAACCTTTTTCTCAATTATTCACTTTTACAATTCATCATTGGATTTATAGCTTGTTATATTGGCTATCATATTTAAAAATAAAATGCTTCATTCAGCAAATAGGTAAATTACGACACCTTCCTGAACGAAGCATTTTTTAATTTTCATGCAAATTTTTTAACACCATATAATGCCTATCAAAATAAAACAATCTTTGTTGCCGTTTAAATAATGTGAATGTCAATAAATTCTCCAAACTAGTCGAAAATAAAACAGGCTGGGACATAAATCCCTAAAAAAACAGCAGT
>NZ_KV839104.1:0-327 GCF_001838845.1 Staphylococcus sp. HMSC36A10 | reverse complement strand
GGAGAAATCGCAATAAGTGCAAGAGAGTTATATAAAGCTTTGGAAGTTAAAAAGCGTTTTAGCGCTTGGGCAGAAATTAACTTGAAGCATTTCAAAGAAAATAGGGATTTTACAAGTGTACTTACAAGTACGGTTGTTAATAACGGAGCTGTAAGACAACTAGAAGATTATGCTTTAACACTTGATGTAGCTAAACATGTTGCGATGATGTCAGGTACAGAAAAAGGTTTTGATTTTAGAGAGTATTTCATCCAAATTGAAAAAGCATGGAACAGTCCAGAAATGATTATGCAACGTGCTTTAAAAATTGCTAACAACACAATCAAT
>NZ_KV839103.1:0-866 GCF_001838845.1 Staphylococcus sp. HMSC36A10 | reverse complement strand
GCAACGATCATGAAAGAGTTAAATTTGGAATGGAATTAAACAATAAAATTTTTATGGAGGATAACGCAAATGAATAACCGTGAACAAATAGAACAATCAGTTATCAGTGCTAGCGTCTATAACGGCAATGATACAGAAGGATTACTAAAAGAGATTGAGGACGTGTATAAGAAAGCGCGAGCATTTGATGAAATACTTGAGGGAATGACAAATGCTATTCAACATTCAGTTAGAGAAGGTATTGAACTTGATGAAGCAGTAGGGATTATGGCAGGTCAAGTGGTCTATAAATATGAGGAGGAGCAGGAAAATGACTAACATCCTACAAGTAAAGCTATTATCAGAAAACGCTAGAATGCCAGAACGAAATCATAAGACGGATGCAGGTTATGACATATTCTCAGCTGAAACTGTCGTACTTGAGCCACAAGAAAAGGCAGTGATCAAAACAGATGTAGCTGTAAGCATACCAGAGGGCTATGTCGGACTATTAACTAGCCGTAGTGGTGTAAGTAGTAAAACGCATTTAGTGATTGAAACAGGCAAGATAGACGCGGGATATCACGGCAATTTAGGGATTAATATCAAGAATGACGCTATTGCATCGAATGGTTATATCACACCAGGTGTTTTTGATATTAAAGGAGAAATCGATTTGAGTGACGCCATAAGACAATATGGAACTTATCAAATCAACGAAGGCGACAAACTAGCTCAATTGGTTATCGTGCCTATATGGACACCTGAACTAAAGCAAGTGGAGGAATTCGAGAGTGTTTCAGAACGTGGAGCAAAAGGCTTCGGAAGTAGCGGAGTGTAAAGACATCTTAGATCGAGTCAAGGAGGTTTTGGGGAAGTGAGTGACA
>NZ_KV839102.1:0-893 GCF_001838845.1 Staphylococcus sp. HMSC36A10 | reverse complement strand
GCAACGATCATGAAAGAGTTAAATTTGGAATGGATTTAAACAATAAAATTTTTATGGAGGATGACACAAATGGATAACCGTGAACAAATAGAACAATCCGTTATAAGTGTTAGTGCGTATAACGGCAATGACACAGAGGGATTACTAAAAGAGATTGAAGACGTGTATAAGAAAGCACAAGCGTTTGATGAAATACTTGAGGGTTTACCTAATGCTATGCAAGATGCACTCAAAGAAGATATTTATCTTGATGAAGCAGTAGGGATTATGACGAGTCAAGTTGTCTATAAATATGAGGAGGAGCAGGAAAATGACTAACACATTAACAATTGATCAGTTACAAGAGTTATTACAAATACAAAAGGAGTTCGACGATAGAATACCAACTAGAAATTTAAATGACACAGTAGCTAGTATGATTATTGAATTTGTAGAGTGGATTAACACACTTGAGTTTTTTAAAAATTGGAAGAAACAACCAGGTAAGCCACTAGATACACAATTAGATGAGATTGCTGATTACTTAGCTTTCAGTTTGCAATTAACTTTGACTATTGTTGATGAAGAAGATTTGGAAGAAACTACTGAGGTTATGGTTGATTTGATTGAAAATGAAGTTACTTTACCTAAACTACATTCAGTTTATTTTGTTCATGTAATGCATACACTAACAAAACAATTTGTAAAAGGTATTGATAATAGCATTGTACAAGTTTTAATAATGCCGTTTTTGTACGCCAATACTTACTATTCTATCGACCAACTCATTGACGCATACAAAAAGAAAATGAAAAGGAATCATGAAAGACAAGATGGAACAGCAGACGCAGGAAAAGGATACGTGTAAAGACATATTAGGTCGAGTCAAGGAGGTTTTGGGGAAGTGAGTGACA
>NZ_KV839101.1:0-2548 GCF_001838845.1 Staphylococcus sp. HMSC36A10 | reverse complement strand
ATAGTATCTCCTTCAAGATGTCCAAACTCCTTATTGAATAAAGGAAATTCTTCTATTCTTTCAGAAATATGTCTTTTAAAAGTCTGTCTACCTCTTTTTTCAGAATGGTCATTTGGCTTTCTTTTACATTTCATAGGTAAATCATGTACAGTAAAAATGTTCTCTTTAAACATTTGTTTTTTATCTTTTGTAAAATGATCGACGTTGTATATCTTATAGAGCTCTCAAATATATATATATGTTAATTTATCAAAGAATTGTTGACAAATCAGTGAATATAAGCAAATATAAATAATATACATATATTGTATAAATTCAAGTTAATGAGTTTTTATCTTTCTAAACAGTCTTATTGCAGAAAGAGTTAACTAATAATTATAGGTGTCATATGAGTCGTAATTTAATACATTTATCCATAGGGGTCGCTATATTTATAATTTCTTTCTCGTTTTATTTATTAAATCAACCAAATAATTGGGCATGGAGCAGTCTAAATATATATAAATGATTCAAAGCCATCCAATGTAAAAGTTGCTATTTTAGATACGGGTATTAATAATACAAGAATAAACAATAATTTTGTTACAAAAAGATACAATGCTATAAACAACCATAATCAAATAACTACAGATAGTAATCACGCCACTCAAGTAGCAAGTATTATCACATATGGAGAACATAAAGAAAAGTTGATTGGTATCAGTAAATCAGTAAGTATTTATGACGTTAAAGTATTAGATGATAACCTTAAAGGCGATATAGATAACATAATAAAAGGCATAACTTGGAGTATCAAAAATGACGTAAATATTATTCATATGAGTTTTGGCTTTCAGCGTTATAATAAAGAATTACATGATGTTATAAAGAACGCTAAAAATAAAGGTATTATCTTAGTAGCCGCAGCAGGGAATAACATGGATGATTATAGTGACTATCCAGCACGTTTTAACGAAGTATATTCTATCACAGCAATAGACAAAAACAATAAGCCATTTATATATGCACCTACTAAAAAAATCGATTTTAAAGCTCCTGGCGTAGATGTATATACAAAAGGATCAAAAGATGAGTTACTTGTTGTAAATGGAACATCTTTTGCAGCCGCCTATTTCACTGCTTATCTGACAAATAATATTGAATCCCGAAATGACTTACCACATATTTTAAAAGAATATCCAATAAAATAACGCATCAAAGGAGAAAACATGAAAAACAAAATAATTATCCTATTTCTAGCAATTATTATAACTTTTACTTACGGAAACTTTGCAGAAGCTTCTGTGGTTATAAAAGAAGCTGATATTAACAATTCGAATAGTAAAATAAACACAAATAAAATTAACGAGAATATTTACAGTAAAAATAATCGTAATTACATTGACAATAACTTTAAATCTAAAGATTTAAACATTGAAAGCAATTTAGAACACGACCTAAATACAGATAAAATTACTGTAGAGGCTTCATTAAAAGATAATTATAATAATAAACTTGATAAAACTTATGATGTTAAATTTTTAAGGATTGTTAATGAAAATGACTTTAAGGCAGAATTTACCGACCAAGATACGGGAGAAAAAATAATATATGATACGAATGAGGTTAAAGCTTCAATTGCACCTGTAGTGGCTGTATTAGTAGGATTCATCGCCAAACAAGGACTTAAGAAAGCTATTCAAAAATATGGTAAGACAGTTGTAACATCAATGATTCGTACAAGCCCTCAAGTTGCCGCACAGGCAGCTAAAAAATTGGGTTATTCTGCTACAAAGCATGTATCCCATGGTAAAAAAGTGTTCAAGAAAAATAGTAAAGGGCGTCCTCAATTTATATCTGTCGATAAAGATGGACACCGAGGAGGAGCATGGAAAGGTGCAAGCAGTATTAAGAATTTAGGTAGCAAGAAAACAAGAAGTGGTACATACGATGCTAACCTAAAAAGAATTGGAGATTAAAATGATTATTAACCTTGAAACACAACAAATACATTTTGATTTAGAACATGAAATTCCCTATTTTCAAGCACCTGAGAAAAATAGGATACGCTTAGATATTGATGTTCTCAATAAAAAGCAAATTTCTAATATTATTAATGTTATATTTAATAACCAATCAAAGACGAAATGTACATTTTTGTCTGAATACTTATATCCTGTTAAATTTAGAGAAAAAACAAGAATTGGTCGTTTTTTTAATATTACTAACTGGTACGAAGAAATCCATTCTACCGATGAGAAGTATGTTATTGCAACTATTAAAAATATAAAAAACAAAGACTTAATTGATTATTCTTTATATATTAAAAAAGGTTTAGTGGAGCCATTTATTGTATTCTATAATCAAGAAAATATATTCTACATTAGCAATGCTGTTATAGATATCATCAGTGTATCCAAAGATACTCTTGATTATATAAAGTCAGAATTCAATGATCACTGTGCTTCGCCATACTGATTTTATAGCACAGAGAAAAGCCGTAGTTTCGAAGAGACCAACGGCTTTTTTATATAGCTTTAGATTGTCAAATTAAGCTGGACAAGTTTAT
>NZ_KV839100.1:1423-28292 GCF_001838845.1 Staphylococcus sp. HMSC36A10 | reverse complement strand
ACGTTGACATATTGTCATTCAGTTTTCAATGTTCGTTTGTCACTTACAAGATTTAATTATAACTCGTAAGTTTTTGTAAGTCAAGAATTATTTTTAATTATTTTATTTCTAAAAAATAAATTTCCTAACTCAATTAATTCAACAAATATTATTTTATTATGTATTTGTTCGAATTTCAATAGTCAAATTTACACTTTATTAATATTTTAAATCAACAACTTAAAACATTTGTTTTTTAAATATTAGTGCCGTTTGACGACTTTTATATAATATCAAGTTATTCTAGTAGAGTCAACATAAAACAACACTTATTTTTGTTTAAAAATTACTGTTGAAGGGATTATTTTCTATTCGTAAGTACTATATGTATTTAAAGTGTAATTCCTTATGCTTTTTACTTCAGTTTTACAAACAAACTTATACTCACTTTATGGATAGTTATTTAGTAGACCTTCGTTTGAATATTTTTATGTTTATTTATAAAGGATACTAGTTATTAGTTAATACCACTTCCGTAGTTAGAATATTCTTTTCTTCAATTTAAATATTTTTCAGAATAAGCATAAAAAAGAAGTTAAACAACTTTCATGTCGTTTAACTTCTTAAATATTACACTTACTTATATGAAGTAAGCTAACGCTTTTTTAATTTGTCATACTACCAAAGTTAAATTATTTATCTTGGCATTCTTTACAAACTCCATAAATTTCCATTCGATGATGTGTTACGTCAAAGTCAGTCATATGCTGAGCTAATCTTTCAATTTCATTTAACTGTGGATATTGAAAATCAACAATCTTACCACATTGTTCACATATAATATGATAATGATTATGTGTATTAAAGTCGAATCGACTTGATGAGTCTCCATATGTTAATTCTTTTACAATTCCAATATCTTTAAACACTCTTAAGTTATTATATATTGTCGCAACACTTATATTTGGAAAATCAGGTGAAAGTGCTTGATAAATTTCATCAGCTGTTGGATGAGTATGTGAAGAAATTAAATAACGTAATATTGCTTGTCTTTGAGGTGTAATTCTTACGCCTGCTTGTCGCAATGATGCAATTGATTCTTCTAGTTCATGTTCAATTGATTCTATTTCAACACTCATCTATATCACCATCTTTCTTATATAATAATAATTATTACTTACTATAAATATAACTGTAGTATTGCGCGCGTGTCAATATTTACATGATGATTTCATTTAATAGCCTTTTTTAGTATCCACTTCATTCTCAATTAGACCATTCTTATTGAGAAAATTAACTAGATTGTTTTTAAAAATATCTAATAAGTCATACTTTGCTTCATAATCATTACCAGTTATATGTGCTGTTATGGTTACATTTTCCAATTCATATAATTCATGATTAGGTTTCAAAGGTTCATTTTCAAACACATCTATATATGCATGTCGAATAACTTTACTTTTTAATACTTCTATTAAGACCGCTTCTTTAACTATGCTACCTCGTCCTATATTTATAAAAAGTGCTTCATCTTTCATTAATTCAAAATGTTTTTTCTTTAGTAAATGAATCGTTTCTTGCGTTTCTGGTAAAGCATTTATAATAATGTCAGCATTTGGTAATGTGCTTTCAAGTGATTCGATAGTATATATCTCGTCAAACTCATCTTTGTTCTGACCTGACTTGCTCAGACCAATTAAATTCATATTAAAAGCCTTTGCTAACTTCGCAGTTCTAGTAGCAATTGCACCTGTACCTAAAAATAAAACTGTTTGTCCTGATAGGCGTTTACCAGTTATTTTCGAATCATATATATGTTGTCGTTGGTTATCATATGATAGTTTCATCTTTTTATAATCATCTAAAATGAAAGCTAAAATGTATTCAGATAATTGTTTAGCTTGAACACCTTTTCCATTAGTTAAAAGTATGCCGTGATCTGCAATATAATCTAACGGTAATGTATTTACACCCGTTGCAAACCATGCAATCCATTTTAAATTCGGGCAACGTTGTAAAAATGCCTCATTGATACCGCCATCATAACCAACTAATATATCTAAATCAGCCAAGTCACTCTCAGGTATTTCTGATGCTTTTTTATAAAATTTAAAATCTAAATCTGAAAAGCGTTGTTGTAATTCAGTTTCAACTTCACGCATACGATTCAACCCAACAACTTTCATATATGTCACCCCAAAATGTTTTTAAGTTCTTCTATTTGTGTTTTAACCTTAACCTTCTCGATAACATCTAATACTTTACCTTGTTCATCTATTATAAAAGTCGTTCTTACAATGCCCATACTTTCTTTGCCAAATGATTTTTTCAACTGATATACGCCAGTTTCTTTAGCTAATTTAAAATCTTCATCTACTAATAAATCGAAATTCAATCCGTGTTTCTCAATAAAATTTTGGTGTTTTTTCTTTGAATCACCGCTTATACCATATACTGCAACATCTAAATCATTGAACATTTCTAAATTGTCTCTAAAGTCACAAGCTTCTGTGGTACAAGTAGGTGTATTATCTCTAGGATAAAAATATATAATCGCCTTTTTACCTTTTAATGTATCATTTGTAATGACAGTTCCGTCTTGATTTTCTAATTTAAATATTGGAAATTGTTCTCCTTTTTGCAACATATAATCACCTTTTTCTTCATTATAATAATTTTATGATACGATATTAGATGAAAATATTAAATTAAAAGAGGTTGATATAAATGAATTTTAGTGAAAGTGAACGTTTACAACAACTTTCAAACGAATATATTCTAGGCGGTGTCAATTCCCCTTCTCGTTCTTATAAAGCTGTAGGAGGCGGTGCACCTGTTGTTATGAAAGAAGGACACGGTGCATATTTATATGATGTCGATGGCAATAAATTTATTGATTACCTTCAAGCATACGGTCCAATTATTACGGGGCATGCACATCCTCATATTACTAAAGCAATTCAAGAACAAGCAGCTAAAGGTGTTTTATTTGGTACACCGACTGAACTAGAAATTGAATTCAGCAAAAAATTACGTGATGCAATTCCATCTCTTGAGAAAATTCGCTTTGTAAATTCTGGAACAGAAGCAGTCATGACAACAATTCGTGTTGCACGTGCATATACTAAAAGAAATAAAATTATAAAATTTGCTGGATCTTATCATGGCCATTCTGATTTAGTATTGGTTGCAGCAGGTAGTGGCCCATCTCAGCTCGGTTCTCCAGACTCAGCTGGTGTTCCAGAAAGCGTCGCACGTGAAGTCATTACTGTACCTTTCAATGATATTAACGCATATAAAGAAGCAATTGAATTTTGGGGTGATGAAATTGCCGCAGTATTAGTAGAACCAATTGTTGGTAACTTTGGAATGGTAATGCCTCAACCTGGATTTTTAGAAGAGGTTAATGAAATTTCGCATAACAATGGGACACTAGTGATTTATGATGAAGTAATTACTGCATTCCGTTTCCATTACGGTGCCGCTCAAGATTTATTAGGTGTTATCCCTGATTTAACTGCATTTGGTAAAATTGTTGGCGGTGGTTTACCAATTGGAGGCTATGGTGGACGTCAAGATATTATGGAACAAGTAGCACCTCTAGGACCTGCATATCAAGCTGGTACAATGGCTGGTAACCCGTTATCTATGAAAGCAGGTATTGCATTACTCGAAGTACTAGAACAAGACGGTGTTTATGAAAAATTAGACAGCTTAGGCCAACAACTAGAAGAAGGTTTACTTAAATTAATCGAAAAACATAATATCACAGCTACAATTAATCGTATTTATGGATCTTTAACATTGTACTTTACAGATGAAAAAGTCACACATTATGATCAAGTTGAACATTCTGACGGCGAAGCGTTCGGTAAATTTTTCAAATTAATGTTAAATCAAGGTATCAATTTAGCACCTTCTAAGTTTGAAGCTTGGTTCTTAACAACTGAACATACAGAAGAAGATATTAAACAAACTTTAAAAGCTGCAGACTATGCTTTTAGTCAAATGAAATAACTTTTAAGGAAGTATATTTTTAATTGAATTAAAATAAAGCAAATGCTCACATAGTAGATTCATTTTATATCGTTAACTATTAACGTTTAACTTGATATGTCACTATGTGAGTTTTTATTTTACAAATTTATACTATTTTAATCTCTGACTAAAGTTTTACATCGCTATCAGTATTATGTATGATTTATTTTAACAACTATAAATAAGCTTGAATTTTGTAACTAGTAAGTGTATAACAGTAATGAATACGAATATTAGATATTCAATAAACTTAAAAGGGGCGTCATTATTTTTGAGACTAGGAGCTCGGATTTTTAAAACTGGTATAGCCATTATTTTAGCTATGTCTATCGCTTCTTTACTACCGGATGATGTTGGTCTGAAAGCCTTAGCTGGTGTCAGTGCTGTTGTTGCAATGCAACCTAGTATTTATCGTTCATTTAAAACAGTTTCTGATCAAGCATTGGGTAACATTATAGGTGCCATACTATCTGTTACAATGGTAACAATTTTTAGTGATAATTTTATCATTATGGGTGTTACCGTCATAGTACTTATTGCTATTTTATTTAAATTTAATTTAGCACATGTTGCTACTTTGGCGAGTGTAACAGCATTAATCATTATGGGACAACATACCGGTTCTTTCTATATTACCGCCTTTTACAGGTTTGTACTTGTAATGATTGGTGTCATAAGTTCATCTCTAGTTAACTTTGTGTTTCTACCACCTAAATTTGAAACAAAAATTTACTATAATTCATTAAATATATCCTCAGATATTTTTATGTGGTTTAAATTAGTATTAAATGATACGACGGAGTTTAATAATATTAAACAAGATAGTCATAATTTAAAACAACGTGTCGAAAAGTTAGAGAAAATTTATGATTACTATAGCGAAGAACGTCCTATTACAAAAAAACATATTCACCAACAGAATAGAAAGAAAATACTTTTCAGAGAAGTAGTTCAGACGACTAGACAAGCTTATGAAGTATTAAACAAATTGTCGCGTTATCAAAACGACTTATATTTACTTAATAACAATTTCCTATTACAAATCAAATTAGATTTAGATTCATTAACTGCTTTTCACGAGCAAATTTTAGCTAGCCTTTCTAAAAAAGCACGTTATAATGTGACACATGTTGATTATGAGTTAGATAATCCGCAGAAAAAAGATTTATTGTCTACATTTCAGCATGAGTTAATAAATCATCCTTATCAAACGGAATATTCGTTTGCCAATGTTATGCAAATTGTTGCAGCCATCGAAGAGTATCGACACCATTTAGAGCATTTAGACCGCATAAGAATTAGCTTTTTCACATATCATAGATCTGATGCAGACATTGAAATTGTTGAAGAAGACTTTGATTTATAACATTAAAACAATTTTATCAATTAATGCCACAATGAGATAAAGTAATATTGAATCTCGAAATTAAATTTAAAAAAGCAGTAAGATTATTTTCAATTAAGAAAATCTCTTACTGCTTTTTCTATGTTATGACCCCACCATCCTGTTACAAATTTTCTCTTCAAGATTGTACTGAAGTCAAACAACTAATACTTTATAAGTTTTGAATGCTATATAAATGCTCGTAAGCACCTTGTTTTGCAATCAATTCACGATGCGTACCTGTTTCAACAATATGTCCATTTTCAATTACGACAATTTTGTCAGCATGTGTAATAGTGGACAAGCGATGCGCTACGATAAGTGTCGTTCTATCTTTACTCAACACATCTAATGCTTCTTGAATAATGGATTCACTTTCTAAATCAAGTGCACTTGTTGCTTCATCCAAGATAAGAATTGGCGGATTATTTAAAAATATTCTAGCAATCGATAATCTTTGTTTTTGACCACCTGATAATTTAACACCTCGTTCACCTACTTCAGTGTCATATCCCTGTGGCAAGTTCATAATAAAGTCATGTGCATTAGCCATTTTCGCCGCTTCAACTACTTCTTCATCTGTTGCTGTTGGACGACCAAGTAAAATATTTTCCTTAACTGTATCAGAGAATAAAATATTATCCTGTTGCACCAATCCTATTTGATTTCTTAAACTTCCCGTTAAAAAATCTTTAATGTTGTGACCATCTATTAAAATTTGCCCAGAAGTTACATCGTAAAATCTCGGTATTAAGTTAATTAATGTTGATTTACCACCACCACTCATACCTACGAAAGCAACTGTTTCTCCTTTTTCAATACTCAAATTAATATCTTTTAAAATTGGAGCTTCGTTATCGTTATATTGAAAACTAACATGATCAATATCAATACGACCTTGTTTAATTTCAATAGGTTGAGCACCAACACCATTTTTGATGTCATAATCTTCATCAATTAATTGGAATACACGGTCCATTGAAGCAAAACTTTGCGTTAAAGTTGTAAATGATGCGACTAAACGACGTAAAGGCCCGAACAATAACTCCAAGTATCCAACAAATGCTGCAAGTGTACCTACTGTGATTGATCCAGAAATAGCAAGATATGCACCAACACCGATGACAATAATTGGTCCAATATCTGTAACTGTATTAATTGCGGCAAAGGAATAGGCATTCCATCTTGTATGTTTCAACGCACGTGTTAAGAAATTAGTATTCTTTTTATCAAAGTTTTTCGCTTCATTGTCTTCAATCGCAAAACTTTTAACGACTGAAATACCTTGAACACGTTCATGCAAGAATCCTTGAACCTCAGCTAATGCTTGAGATCTTTCACGTGTCAATTTTCTTAATCTTCCAAAGAAAACGTACACCGTTAAAATGTAAAATGGGAAGATAAACAGTGCTGCTAAAGTCAATTTCACATCTAAAAAGAACATTATGGATAATGCAATAATAATTGTTATAAAATCTAACCAAATATTCATTAACCCAGTTAAAATGAAATCTTTTGTTTGTTCAACATCATTAATCACTCTAGATATTACTTGACCTACTTGATTATTAGCATAAAATCTCGCACTTAAAGCTTGTAAATGGTTGTATAACTTTTTACGTATATCATACAATATTTTATTACTTGTCCATTGCGCCAAATATTGACGTATAAATTCAATTGGTGGTCTCACTATTACAAAAATAAATAATGCGATACCAATGGCAATAGTTAAATGATGAACTTTTTCATCAGTCGTTAGTGCGTGGTTATTAATCACGCCATCTATTGCATATTTAATTAATAGTGGTATAAGCATTGGTATACCAAACTTAATTATCCCAACAATAATCGTTGCAAAAATACGATATTTGTATGGCTTAACAAATTGCAAATATCTTTTAATCATACAATCCCCCCTAATCTATTGCCCTATCCTATTCATAAGCATAAAAATGAATAGAGGTTGGATACATAATTTGTAGATGTAAATTCTTCTTACAATTTACATTTTTAAAATTAAGATATCTCAACCTCTGTCATATTCATGTGATTAAATACGTTGTCTTATTCGTATGTTATATTCTATTCAATTTAATCTATGGATACTGTGTCCCCACACGACAGCAAAAGTTATCATACTTCTTTACATCACTAAGTCAATATAAATGATTTAATCAGTATTTACACTTTATTTGCTTAATACTGTCTAATTTTTTTGTAACGTTCTTTCCAAACTTTGATAAAATCTGGCGCGAATGGGCCCTTCTTCTGTTCTATCCATTGTTGAAGAATGTCCACGTTGCGTCTTAAAATAATATCAATATCATGCGGATAATTCATTTGATTCATATGTTGCTCATATTCATCTTCATCTAATAAATGATACTTTCCGTTTGGATATACTTTAATATCTAAATCATAGTCTATATATTTTAATGCCTCTTCATCACAAACAAATGGTGATGACAAATTGCAATAGTAATAAATTCCATCTTCTCTAAACATGCAGATAACATTAAACCAATATTCTGAGTGAAAGTAAACAATTGCCGGTTCACGTGTTATCCAAGTTCTTCCGTCACTTTCAGTTACTAACGTATGATCATTGCCACCAATGACAACATGATCAGTACCCTTTAATATTGTTGTTTCAGACCAAACGCGATGAATCTTACCATCATGTTTATAACTCTGAATTTTAATGTTTTCCCCTTCTTTAGGTATGGATTCTCTGACCATACTCCACACCACCTTCTGTTAATTTAACCATTATAAATTATAGCATATTTCAGAAATAGTATTATATAAATACATATTTTTACGAAATAAGATTTTACTACTTAATAATTAAACTAGGTAATATTGCTAAGTACTACAACAGAGATTTACATGTCCCATTTAAAGTATATAAAATCATCACTTTTATAAATCAACACTTTAACTTTTTGACATTGTTATCCTATGAGATTTAAAGATATCATTTATACATTTTTAAAATTAATGTCACTATGTTTTCCGATAATATTACCAATCATCGAATGTTACCCATTTATAAATTGATAAATCTTTGACATAGGTACAGGGAATGTATATTGGTCTCGATCACTTAAATTAAACCAAATCATGTCATCTGGTAATGTTTCAATGTTAATTGCTCCTGAAACGGCGTATACTTTAATCTTCCATGTTAAATGAGTAAATTGATGCTTCAACTCAAAAATAGGTGTTTCTACTGGTTGAATGTCATGACCGATTTTTTCAGTCATTTTACGTCTAGCATGCTCACTTTCAAACATAGGAAATTGCCACATACCATGCAATAATTTTTCGCTACGCTTTTGCAACAGATATTGACCTTGATTATTTCTAATTAAAAAGACGGATTGCTCAATTACTTTTTTACTTACATTTTTAGATTTAACAGGTAACTTTTCAAATGTACCTTTATCAAATGCCTCACAGTTTTCTTGAACTGGACAAAATAAGCAAAATGGATTTTTTGGTGTACAAATTAACGCCCCTAATTCCATCATAGCTTGATTAAACGTTCCAGCTTCTGTAGTAACATACGGTAATAATTCTTGTTCGTACGATTTCCTCGTCGATTGTAATTTAATATCTCGATAGTCATCATTCAATCTAGACCATACTCGAAAAACATTTCCGTCTACAGTTGCTAGTGGTACATTATATGCAATGCTCATTACTGCAGCTTGTGTGTATGGGCCAACACCTTTTAACGCTTTAAATTGATCAGGATTTTTGGGAACTAAGCCTTCATATTTATCATGAACTTCTTTAATCGCCGTATGAAAATTTCGAGCTCTACTATAATATCCTAAGCCTTCCCAATACTTTAACACTTCATCTTCCGAAGCTTGACTCAAAACTTCCACAGTTGGAAATCGTTCAACAAAACGATGATAATAGTCAATAACTGTTTTAACTTGTGTCTGTTGTAACATGACCTCACTTAACCAAATATAGTACGGATTGGTCGTTTGTCGCCATGGCATTTCTCTTTGATTTTCATCAAACCAGTGTATCAAATTTTCTTTAAAACTAGACTGCTGATACATTTATAAAACCCTTTCCTCACCAAAATTAATTGTCTTTACTCATAATGTTTTTATTGTACATTAAAATCATGGTTAGTATGTAAGTTAATTTAGTTATTTGCGAAATTGGATTATAATAGTATATATAATATTATGAAATGAGTGAACTGATATGGACACTGCAACACATATCGCAATTGGGGTGGGCCTTACAGCACTTGCAACTCAAGATCCAGCAATGGCTTCTACGTTTGGTGCAACAGCTACAACCCTTATCGTTGGTTCATTAATTCCTGATGGGGATACTGTTCTTAAATTAAAGGACAATGCAACATATATTTCGCATCATAGAGGTATCACGCATTCCATCCCTTTCACAATACTATGGCCAATTTTAATTACATTTTTAATATTCACGTTCTTTAGTGGAACCAACCCATTTCATGTATGGATGTGGGCTCAGCTCGCAGTATTTTTACATGTCTTTGTAGATATATTCAATTCTTATGGTACACAAGCACTTAGACCTATCACAAACAAATGGATTCAATTAAGTGTGATTAACACATTTGACCCTATTATTTTCACAGTTCTTTGTATTGGTATTGTATTATGGGTTATAGGCTTGCATCCATTTGCAGTCTTCTTTCCTATAATCGCTTTACTAATCATTTATTACATGATTCGTTTTAAAATGAGAGCCGTAATTAAGCAACAAGCTTTAAAAGCAATTCAACAAGAGCATCACCCTGTTAAAGTATTTGTTGCGCCAACAATAAAATTTATGGAATGGCGTGTCGCGATACAAACTGATGCACATGACTATGTTGGAAAAGCATATGGTAGGAATGTGGTGTTTAGTGATAAAGTGGAACGTCAAACATTATCAACAGACTCCATTTTATGGAAAGTCAAAGGTAATAAAGATATACGTACTTTTTTAAACTTTTCATCAATCTATCGTTGGCAAACAACAACGTTAGCAGATGGTTCTACTGAAATTCGTTTGATTGATTTGCGTTATTTAAAAAATGATCATTATTCATTTGTGGCAATTGCACATGTAACAAACGATAATGTCATAGACCACTCTTATATTGGCTGGGTATTTACAGAAGATAAGTTACAACGTAAACTGTATGCTAAATAATTTCAAGTTATTATTCACTAAAGTTAATCTATAAAAAATGAACAACCGGGCAGAATGAAAATCAAAACGATTTTTACTCTGTCCGGTTTTTTAATGTAAAACTATGAATGCTTTTACAAAATCTAAAATTTATATTGTTGCTAACAAACTACCTTTAATGACTCGAAATATCAAAATCAGTATAGGAAAACAATATCTAGATGATATTCTAATTGTTTCTGATTCTCACAGATTAATTTACACAACAGGTCAGCTAAACATCATGAAGAAGTATCCGCCTCGTCTGTACTATCATTTGAAACATCCTGTTGATTATCAGTTTGTGTCACTTTAGATGTTTTATTATAAATTGCGTGTGTCGTATACCTTGCTAATACGAAATTTACTGCAGCTATTAAACATAAGAATAAAATAAAGTAAAAATGATATGGAATGTTTTCCATACTTGATATACCAAATATGATAGATTGTGCTATACCATTAACAATGTAATACATTGGATTTAGCATTAGGATGTGATTGATAAATACATGATTTGGATTTGGTATGAAAATAATTGGTAACAATAAGAAACACAATACACAAACCCCATAAAATATGATATTTATTTTTTCAGTTAACAGTCGAATAAGACCAAAAGTAACGGATATTAATCCTACAAAAATAGTTGCCATCACAATAAAATAGAATAGCGCTATATATGATGTTTCGAAGTTTACTGGTTTAACCAATGCACTAATCATCGTCAAAATGACTAGCATAATAAAACTTAAAATAGACATAATAACTACTGGCGTCGCTGCGGAAATATTAAATAACTTAGTAACTAAAAAGTCATTCATATAATGATGATAAGAGATATAAATTGTGAACATCAATACCGCAAAAACAATCAATGCAATAATTCTAAATAACCATCGCACCTCTTTAACATCGGTCAAATGACTAAAGGAAAATAGCGTTTCACTTGCAATAATAAGTATTAAACATGCAGCTAATACGATTAGAAAACTTTTCCAACTTTGTTTTAAACGTTCTGTTACATACCTTTTAGTATGCGGTAAGTTTTTAAAATATAAAATAATATTATCTAGCATCTTTACACCTACAATTCAATATAAATCCATTTGTCTTCTTTCAAATTGGCAATACAATATCCATTCCCAACTTTAGTAATCCAAATGTTATTGTTAATATTAAACTTATCTTTTAATTCTTTTTTATCTACAATTGGATAAACAAAACCGTATAACTGATTATTATCATTGAAAAGTAATTGTATCGGTTGTTGTGTAACGGATGCAACGAAACGGTTATCATCATCAGGAACTAAAGTTTTTATAACTGAACTATGCTTTTTATGTAATTGACTATTAAAGTATGCATAGTAATTACTATAATTTGATTTCATATATGGTGCTAATTTTTTAAAACTATGCGTTTGATATAAACCTGCCGGGTTAAAATATTCTAATTTATCTTTACTAACATAGTAAGTCTTATTATCGGCGGTAACACGATAATTTTTACTATTTTCGCCAGTAATTGTAACTACACTATATTTTGGAATTGTGACTTGTTTATCCCCTTGCATATCCACACTGCCATTAAAAGCAATTCCATAAGCTAACTTTTCGCCATATGGATCTTTATTTTCATTTTGCATCGTAGCACGATTCGTAAAATCTGTTATCGAAATAATTCCTATATTATTGAAAATGAGCAACATCATCAATGCTAAGCCTAAAATAGTACCTGAGGCTAAAGTCCAAAAACGCACTAAAAACTTAGGCGGTTTTGCATGATTATAGCGCTCAACGCGTTTGAAATTATAGGTCATCTCTGGTATTCTTGTACGATTCTTTTTCCAATCTAAATCAAAGTTTTCAATTTCTTCTTTTGAGTTTAAACTTAATCGATCACGTTCATGTTCTTTAAAAGATGGAATAACTTGTTTAAGTGACCCTTCCATTCTTAATTGACCATGTGAAAACCAAGCTATATAGTTACTCACTTGTGAAATTTTATCAATATCATCACCAATTGACACAATCGTTAAATTATTTTCAATATAATCATTTGTTAATTCAATCGCACGTTCCATAAATTGTGGTGTTAAATAGTCAATAACATGATTTAAAATAATAATATTTGACTTTGATGAGCGTGCAATACTTAATAGTAATTGAGCGTATGCCGCTTTCGAAATATGGTTAACCGGCTTCGTTTTATAATCGCCTAAATGTGCATATTGAATAATCTGTTCAGCTTTATGATCATTAATTTCATATGGAAATAGTTGAACTAACTGCGCTGTGTAAGCTTCAACAGTTTGATGAATTAACGATTGATCTTCAATATATCCGTAGAACAAATCTTCAGTACAAACTACTTTACCTTTATCAGGTTTAATTGCACCTGCCAACAATTGACCTACCAACGCTTTGGAAGATTCAGGTTCACCAATTATACCTAATGCTTCTCCTTGATAAATATGTAAACTAATATTGTTTAAATCGATATCTTCAGCATCATATCCAAAAGGTAAATACCATTTCTTATTCTGTTTATTCCTATAGTAGTGTGTTACTTTTAGTAACTTTAAAACAATTGAACTTCCCATCTATTTTCATCCTTCTATAATTGTAATAACGCTATAGGTAAGCCTTCTTCGGGTTCATCGCTATTAAATCTAAACCCCCACGCAAAAATACCTTTTAATCTTTCTACTTTAAAATATTGATTACTGCCATCAGTCAGTTTATAAATTTTACCAATTTCTATCTTTTTTCTGTCTACTAAGTAACTTTCGGCAACAATTACTTTACTTTGATAAACGTCATATTCATTTAAAATACCATTCATCTCAGCTTTTCTCATTTTCTCTTTATAAAGTTGTATTTCGTGTCTTAATTCTGGCTCAGACATCTCACTCAATTTCTTCTGTTCCATCGGCAATACCACTTTCTTCTAATTTAGCTTTAATTTTATCATATTTATATCCTTTTCTCATAAGGCCTTCGATAGTTTTTGAAATTAATTTCTGTTGCGTGTACTTCTTTCGATTTTTATTATAAATTTTTTCTAAATCTCGTTGTAATAAATCGTCTAAAACCGCTTCATCTTGTGTAAAATCCATTTCATTCAATACAGCATGAATGGTTTCCATTTCAAACCCTTTTTGAATTAAAGATTGCATTACTTTTTCTTTAACTTTATTTTGTGGCCCTTTTTTTGTTTTAGATATTTTTTCAGCAATTTGGATAATATCATCAAGTTCCTGTTGTTCTCTATAAAGTTCTGTAAATATTTCAATGATATTTGGTTCTATACCAAGTTGATATAGTTTTTGTTGATAAATTTTAGGTCCTTTATCTGTCGTGCGAATCATTGTATTTTTTAAACTTTCCGCATAATCTTGATGGTCGATTAACTTTTCGCGATAACAATATTCAATCACTTCAGAAATCGCTTGCTCTGATATCTCTTCTTTTTGTAAATATTGTATAACTTCTTTTTCAGTTCTCTTTTTATATGATAAATATTGGATTGCTTTGTTTAAACCTATGCGATAATGATCATACTTTTGAATCTCTGCCATGTCAGCAGCTTCAAGTTGTTGCCCTTTTTTTAAATTAAATTTGACTAATGTATCGATATCTATACCCATTTCAAATTGTTCGTCTAAAAAAAGATTAAAACGTTCTTTGTTTTTCTTTTGAACTTCTATTTTAGTAATCTTCGGCACTGGATCACCCCGTTACTTTCTCAAGTTTTAATACAATACTCTTTTATTATTCAATAAGCCACTTCCTATAGCAAATGTTTAACTTTAAATATTTTTCGATGCTAACAAAAAATCACACTATCATCTTTTAAAATGAAAGTGTGATTACAAGCAAATCTGTAAAATTTATAAAGCAGAAACAATTCAACTTTATCATTATGACATTTCAATTAAACCTTCTACATTATAGTTCCAAGCATCTTACACATGAATGCAAGTATTTAACGATTTAATTGTGACATAGCCTGTTGATATTGTGTTTCATTGATATAATTTTGTTGCTTCATTTTTTCTAAGTTCGTGCTTACACGTTGCGTAAAATTCTCTGACATATTATTGATATTATATACGCTAGGTGCATTGACTTTACTAGCTAAAATAGCGCTTTGTAAAACTGTTATGTGAGACATTGTTGTACTATTTTTATTCACGGTTGTTCCAAAGTAATGGTTTGCTGCGCCCTCAAGCGTATATTGATTATCCCCAAAGTAAATATTATTTAAATAAAAGCTTAAAATTTCGTTCTTATTATATTGTTTTTCAACTCGATGAGCTACAAATAATTCTTTTACTTTTCTAGTAAATGAACGATCATTATCATAAAAATAATTTTTGACAACTTGTTGTGTAATGGTACTACCACCTTGCACATCTCTGTCGCTAATCGTTGAAAATAAAGCTCTAGTTGTACCTTTCAAATCGAATCCATGATGATTGTAGAATCGTTCATCTTCCATTGAAATAAAGGCACCTTTAACATACTCTGGCATGTTATCAGCTGACACAAAACTACTTTTATTTTCAATTTTTCTTAGTTCATCCACATTATCGCGTGTAGATAAAAAATACATGATACCAATAAACAATGCGATAATGATTAGAATGGTTAATAATATTTTTAATAGTATTCGTTTACTTTTTTTCTTTTTCGGCGGTTTGCCAACTGGTTGATAATACGTATTATAGTGAGGTTCGTGTTTCATATGCTCAAAATGTTCATTTGAGTTTGAGTACCTATCGCTTCTTTTCATGCGTTTGCTCCTTCTTTTAAAACTCACTTAGTATATACCTTGAGTTTACCAGTACTATCACAAATAGGCTACACTTTTTGGGAAAATCAGTCCAAGGGCTTACAATCGTATACGCCATCATACTTACTTTTTGTTTTTTGAAAAGATTATAGATAAATCATTGCGATTTTAAATATTAATCATGTCAAATATTGTTATATTTTATAAAAATAAAAGACCATCCCTATTAAATGCCAATAGAGACGACCTTTTATTTGTTATTCATTTTTTAAAACTAAAATCCATATTTCATTTCAAACGAAAATATATAAATTTTAACAATTGATAACCGCAATACTCTATTGTAATTGCTTAACGATTTCTCGATTAAAATCATCTAAATCGTCTGGTACTCGACTTGTTACAATATTGTTGTCTACAACTACTGACTCATCAACTACATGTGCGCCTGCATTTGATAAATCTTTGCGTACATTTAATACTGCTGTTAACGTACGACCTTTTAAATCGTCTGTATCTATTAGTATTTGTGGCCCATGACAAATGGCAAATGTTGGTACATCATTTTTAGTAAAGTATTTAGCAAATGTGCCATATCGACCTTCTGTATCTCCACGTAAATGATCTGGTGAAAATCCTCCAGGAATTAATAATGCATCATAATCTTCTGGTTTAGCTTCTGCAATACCTACATCGACAGTAACTTTTTCACCGTGTTTACCAACAACTTCACTATTTGCAGTATCTCCAATCACTACAGTATTAAAGCCAGCATTCTCTAATGCCTCTTTAGGACTTGAATATTCTATATCTTCAAATTCGTTTGCTAGAATAATTGCTACTTTTTTAGTCATTGAAAATCACCTTTCTATATATCATTGATATAATTACTATAGACAAGTAAATCAGTGATTAAACATACAAGATATAAAAAATATTAAGCGCCTGTCGCGATATCTAACTCTAACACATCTTATGTGGCATTTACTTAGATACTAATTTAACCTTTTCTTCAAGCTGATCTAACAATCCAATCCATTCATCTATATCTTCAACACGTACTTCATCAGGATTTACATGATCGATATCCTCAATAAACTTATTTAAACGCGCTTTTATCTGTTCGATTGTTTGCTGTTCATTCATAAAAAGTTAACTCCTTTTATTTTGTTTTCTTTTTCATTATTATCCTAACAGAAATTGCGTTAAAGCGATATAATCTTAGCTATATTTATGACATTCAAATTATTTTGACTTTTAAAAATCCCCTTTTCAATTAACTAAAATTAAGAGATAATTTGTTACGAGTGATAATACGAAGTGGTATCATACCGATATGAACCAAATAGAAAGAAGGAAGTTTAAGACGATGAATAGCGTCAAATTGAAGCAACCTGTTAGCATTTACAATGATCCATGGGAAGCATATAACGATGTTAAAGAACATGGCCAATTAACTTTAAGTAACATCGAATTTACAACTACAAATCTTTGTAATATGCGTTGTAGCCACTGTGCAGTTGGTTATACTTTACAAACTGTCGACCCCGAGCCTTTAGATATGGACTTAATTTATCGTAGACTTGATGAAATTCCAAATCTGCGAACGATGTCTATTACAGGTGGCGAACCAATGTTTTCTAAAAAGTCTATTAGAAATGTTGTTAAACCTCTATTAAAGTATGCACATCATCGAGGTATATATACACAAATGAATTCAAACCTAACATTGCCTCAAGATCGTTATTTAGATATTGCTGAATATATCGATGTTATGCATATCTCACACAACTGGGGAACAACTGATGAATTCGCAAATGTTGGCTTTGGCGCAATGAAGAAGCAACCACCGTTAAAAGCTAAGTTAAAATTATATGAACAAATGATTTCGAATGCACGTACATTATCAGAACAAGGAATGTTTGTATCTGCGGAAACAATGCTCAATCAAAGTACGCTACCACATTTACGAAAAATACATCAAGAAGTCGTTCATGATATGAAATGTAGCAGACACGAGATTCACCCTATGTATCCAGCTGACTTTGCAAGTCAATTAAATGTGTTAACTCTAGCGGAAATGAAAAAGACAATTCATGATATATTGGATTTCAGAGATGAAGATATTTGGATGTTATTTGGTACTTTGCCTGTGTTTCCATGCTTAAAGGATGATGAAGATCAAAAGTTACTATCACGTTTAAGAAATGCTAAAAATGTAACGACTAGAAATGACCCGGATGGCCGTAGTCGTTTAAATGTCAATGTATTTACAGGTAATGTAATCGTAACTGATTTCGGAGATGAAACAGGTACAATTTCGAATATACAAAAAGATAAATTAACAGATGTATTTGATAAATGGTTATCCTCTGATCTTGCTAAATCATTAAATTGTCATTGTTCCGAGTTTAGTTGTTTAGGACCAAATGTTCTTGTTAAAAATATGTACTATCCGAATATGGATTTTAAAGATAATGAGCGTCATATGCACAAACAACCACAAATTATACAATTTTAAAAACTCTTAATTATGCGGAGAAGCACTTTATCGATAAGTAGTCTCCGCATATTTTAATGCTATTATAAAATAAAAAACAATTAATTGCTGGCAGTACTCTACTTAAATAATAAAGGGCATTTAATAGGACTAATAGTCTATAATAAAAGGGGTAAATTTTAACTAAAAGCATAAACGTGCATAATCAAAAAGACAGATTGTAGGTGGAATATTCGAACATAACAGTTCAATTCATCCTTAACAATCTGTCTTTATATTTTTAGTCTCTAATATGTTGCACTTGAGCTAAATATTCAATTGTTTGTTTACTTTCAATGCGACGTGCTTTTCTTCGTTCAACACGTTGTGGTGCTGTATCATAAAACCATTTTTCAACATCATCTTCTGGATATACACCAGGTACATGTTTAGGTTTGCCTTCATCATCTAACGCAACAAATGTTAAGTAACTTAATGCAGCTAAATCATGCTTGTTATTAAATACATCGTCAATTCTAATTTGAACGACCACTTCCATTGAACTAGTCCCAGCGTATGAAACCATCGCTACGTATTGTAATATGTCCCCTGTTTTAATCGGCTTTAAGAAATCTACTGAGTCTGTAGATGCGGTAACTACTTGCGCACCAGCATGTTTCATAGCTGTGATTGCTGCAATTTCATCAATATTAGCCATCAATGTACCACCAAACATTGTATGATGGTGATTCGTATCTTGAGGGAAAACTTGTCTATTTTTATAACATTTTGATTCTGACATAGATTTCATTGGTCTGTCCTGATTTGTCATTATTTTATCTCCCAATCTATACTTTAATCACGTATTTGACCTTTAAATACATGTTTCATTTCCTACTCAGCACCTCAAAATAACATTTATTAAAATGTTGATGCCCAATTTCCATTTTCAAATACTAGTTCTTTTGAACCATCTTCGAATATGCCATAAATAGTCAAATCACTACTACCAATCATGAAATCGACATGTACATTTGAATCATTTAATCCGCTTGCAATCTTTTCCTCAACAGTCATTTCCGTTCCACCTTGAATATTAAAGGCGTAAGCAGATCCAATCGCTAAATGACATGCTGCATTTTCATCAAATAAAGTATTGTAAAAAATGGTATTACGATTTGATATCGGTGAATCATCAGGTACTAATGCTACTTCACCTAATCTTCTTGAACCTTCATCAGTATTGATTAAATCTTTCAATACCGCTTCACCTTTTTCAGCTGAAAAATCAATAATCTCTCCATCTTTAAACATCAATTTAAATTGATCGATAATTGTGCCATTATAACTTAAAGGCAATTTATTAGTAACATATCCATCTACTCTATTTCGATCTGGTGCTGTAAATACTTCTTCAGTTGGTATATTAGCAATAAAAGCTTGTTCCTTGCCGTTAACATAACTTGTAGCATCTTCCCAGATATGATTTTTCGCTAAACCTACTGTTAAATCAGTACCTTCAGATACATAATGCAACGCATGGTAATTTTTTTGTTGTAACTTTTGAGCGTAAACACTTAAATTAGCGATGTGTTGACGCCAATTTTCAACTGGATCGTTACCATCAATTCGCACAATATCGAATACCTCGTCAATAAACTTAATATATGCTTCTTCTACAGATAGTTCAGGATACACTCTCTTCGCCCAAGCTTTAGATGGAAAAGCAGCTACGACCCATGGAAATTGATTTTTTTGTACACTTTCCATATATCCTTTAAATGCGCGTGCGTTTTGTTGTTGAAATGCTTGTAATTTTTGGCTATCGATACCATCCATTAAATCAGGATCTTCACTAATAAGTGCTAAATTAGCAGCGCCACGTTTAACGTAATCCATTCTCGCTTCAACATCATATGATTTTAACTCATGATTAGCAAAATGTTCCACAGATTCATTTTCAAATTTTAAGCGTTTTAAGGTTGGATCGCTATATACAACACGTACATCTGAAGCGCCACAATGATATGCTTCTTCTACAATTAAATGCGTTAATTCTAATGTTTCTACTGATGATCTAATAAATACTGGCTGTTTTGGTTGAACATTCATACCAACCTTAACTAATAGTTCAGCGTATTGTTGTAACTTTTCTTTGTAATTAGTCAAAATTCCCACTCCTAGTCGTGTCGCAATTGTCCTAAAGCGTCAGCAATAGCTGTCACTTCACTTGGCGACAATCTTTCTCTTGATTGAACAAAATCATATATATCTGTTAATTCTTCTTCATTTGCATTTTTATATTTTTCAGGATCTAATAATCCTTGATTAACAATATTTAACTTCTCTCTAATAGCTAATACTTTCTCTTCATTTGTCATAGCCACAATGTTCACCTCTAATAATAGTTATGTTATCAAAGTATCACAATTTAATAAACTTTAATAGAATTTTATATAATCTGCTTTCTTATTGTTTAAAGTCGCTATAAAATGGGGATATAACTACATAGTTTGGAGGAATCAAAATGGTAGATGTAGCATTTGTCTGTCTTGGCAATATATGTCGTTCTCCAATGGCAGAAGCAATCATGCGACAAAGACTTAAAGACAGAAATATTCATGATATTAAAGTACATTCAAGAGGTACTGGTAGCTGGAATTTAGGAGAGCCGCCTCATGAAGGTACACAAAAAATTCTCAACAAACACAATATTCCATTTGATGGCATGATTAGTGAATTATTCGAAGCGACAGATGATTTTGATTACATTGTGGCTATGGATCAAAGTAACGTTGATAATATTAAATCTATCAATCCTAATCTTAAGGGACAATTGTTCAAACTGTTAGAATTTAGTAATATGGAAGAGAGTGATGTACCAGATCCATACTACACGAATAATTTTGAAGGTGTATACGACATGGTATTATCATCTTGTGATAATTTAATAGACTACATCGTAAAAGATGCAAATTTGAAAGAGGGGTAGTTTTTTATGGAAAATAAATTTGTTCCTGGTATTTTAATTGGTGCCGTAATTGGTGGTGCAATTAGTTTAGCTGATAAATCTACACGTCAAGCTTTAGTTCAATCAGTTAAAGATGCAAAAAATGGTAACCGCACTCGTAAGCCTTCTAAAGTCAGCAAGATTAAAGACGAAGTTTTATACTGGAAAGATGTTGTTGAAGAAATTCGTCGTAATAATCCTGAATTAGAACGTTCATTAAAAGATGCGAAAGAAACATTTGTTAATAGAAAAAATCAACGCTAAGATGATTTTGTTTTTATAAGGCAATACTTAACAATTTGGTGTACGCCTTTCATAGTTATCATTATTAAATGATAATACAATGATTGGCCAAACTGCATTGTTTCAGTATTGCCTTTGTTTTAATTTTAAATCAAAATAGCCTATGAAAGATTTAAATCAAATAATTTCTATAATATTATCATTTTTAAAGCATATCATTGTTTAGTTTTTTTATAATTGGATAAATACTAATAGTTACTTTATAAAACATTACATAGAGAAAGGTTAAGGAGTGCACATGTCGAAAAAGGATCACTCTTCTTCAAAATATCTTAATTCTGTTAAGGAAGCACAAGAGGAGTCAAAAAAGAAAAATAAAAGTAATCCCAAAATTGATGTTGATCGTACATATATTGAACCTCAACAATTCCAATCTAAGAAACCTAAAAAAGATGATCAGGTTTTCTTCTTATCAAGATTAAATAAACCTGCAAAATATAAGAAAGACTCTAATTTCTTATCATATCTCATCTATCGCATAGGAAAAGATGATGCCTCAGGACTAGCAGCACAAATGACTTACCATTTCGTACTTGCTATGTTCCCTATGTTGCTTTTCCTATTAACATTATTACCATTTTTCAATATTAAGCAGAGTCAAATTACTAATATGTTAAGCAATGCACCCGCTGAAACATCTACTCTAATTAAGAGTGTAATTGGTGATATAACTCAAAACTCCAGTGGTGGCTTATTATCTATCGGTTTGATTTTAGCAATTTGGTCAGCTTCAAATGGAATGACTGCAATTATGAATTCTTTCAATGTTGCTTACGATGTAGAAGATAGCCGTAATGGAATCGTATTAAAACTACTAAGTGTTGTCTTCACTGTAGTTATGGGCGTTGTGTTTGTAGTTGCTCTAGCATTACCAACGCTTGGTTCTGTAATTAGTCATTTCCTATTCGGTCCACTTGGATTTGACGAACAAGTGAAATGGATTTTTAACCTTATTAGAATTGTGTTACCAATCATTATTATATTTATCGTATTTATCGTGTTATATTCGGTTGCACCTAACGTTAAAACGAAGCTTAAGTCAGTATTACCAGGTGCAGTATTTACTTCAATTATTTGGTTAGCTGGTTCATTTGGTTTTGGTTGGTATATTTCAAATTTTGGTAACTATTCTAAAACATATGGCAGTATCGCGGGTATCATCATTTTGTTACTATGGTTATATATCACAAGTTTTATTATAATTGTCGGTGCTGAAATCAATGCAATCATTCATCAGCGTAGTGTAATTAAAGGTAAAACACCTGAAGAAGCAGCATTAGAACATGATGACAATAATAAAAATCATTATAATGAGAACACTAGATACGAATATGATGAAGATAGTAATGCAACACATCAACGTACGTACCATGTTGATGAACATCCTAGTGATACCTATCCAGAAGATGATAAAAATATAAAAGACAAAATCGTTGATAAGCTTAAAAAAGACTAAACACCAACAAAACAGAGGTTTTCGCTAATGATTGCGAAGACCTCTGTTTTTGGTGTCTATTTGATGTTATATTGTGATTGGCGTAAGTAACTTTTCTTAATTCAATACGAACTATTGAATTAAATTATGTTGGAATGCATAGATGACAGCTTGTGTTCTATCTTGCACTTCTAACTTACTTAAAATGTTACTCACATGTGTCTTAACCGTTTTAATAGTAATATGCGATGCACTAGCAATTTCTTGATTTGAGTAACCTTTCGCAATCAATAATAATATTTCCATTTCTCGTTCTGTAAGCATTTCATATAACTCTGCGCGCTTTTTCATACGGTTACGCATTTTCACTAAAACTTCCGGTTCAAAAACAGATTCTCCTCTAGAAGTTTTACGAACTGCATCGGCGATATCTTTTGCACTTGTTGTTTTTAAAATGTAACTATCGACACCTGCATCTAATGCACGATATACCTCTTTATCTTCAATAAAACTAGTTAACATTAATACTTTAATTTGCGGTAAATCTTTTTTAATCTGAGTCGTCGCTTCTACACCATCCATGTCTTCCATAAGTAAATCCATTAAAATTAAATCTGGCTTCAACTCATGGGCTTTGGCAATTGCTTCCTTACCAGAAGCGCCTTCACCAACTACTTCAATATCACTTTGCGTTGATAGATAACTTGAAATTCCTATACGTACCATTTCATGATCATCCACAAACAATACTTTAATCGTCATACGAATCCTCCTTATTTAAAGGTGCTTTCACCTCGATACGTGTACCTGAATCTGGCAATGATACAATATGGAACGTTGCACCAATTTCCAAAGCTCTTTCACGCATATTTTTAAGTCCATAACTTTGTTCTAATTTTTCATCAACATTAAAACCTTTACCATTGTCTTGAATTCTCAACAATAAATAATCGTCTTTATTAAACAATTCTACTGTCACTTTTGTACCGTTTGAATGACGCAATGTATTCGAAATTGCTTCCTGTGTAATTCTGAACAAATGATCTTCAATACCTTTAGGCACTTTAAAATCTTGTATTTCATGCACAACTTTCATTGGCACTTTTTTTTGTAAATCAATAACTAAATCTTTAATACCCTCACCTAAAGATTTGTCTTTTAAACCAAGCGGTCTTAAATGTAACAGCAAAGCACGCATTTCTAACTGCGAATCTTGAACCATTTTCTCTAAAATCGGAATTTGTTGGTCTAATGGTGGTTCTAACTTCGTTTCTTTGATAGCAGAAAGCATCATACTTGCCGCAAAAAGTTGCTGACTAACAGAATCGTGAAGTTCTCGAGCTAGTCTTTGACGTTCATCTTCAATAATCTTTTTAACTTTCACATCATTAATATTATAATTTTCATTGGTTAAATTTTGAGTTTTAAGTCGCAACTTATGCAATTCTTGATTTAAAGGTACGAGTGTATGGTATAAATCTAACGTTTCACTATATATTTCTATATTTTGATCATTAATGCCAACTGTTTCGCCTTCCATTGAACGCTCAATTTGCGTCTTAATCCAATCATTTTGCTGATTGATTTTGTATGCGAGTACCGAACCAACAATAATACACAATAATATGATGATGAGATTTAAAAATAAAAAGACTGGTATTCCGAATATTTGTGTATAAAACATACCTTGAAAATAGATGATATTTACAAAAACTTTATCGATGAATAGAAATGCAGCTAGCATGCTATATACTAAGATGAGCATTGAACCAATTGTTCTAATGTAGTGGTTCATCGATAAATCACCTCTACGTCTCCGATAAACGTTGATACGTAGATATTAACTGTATAGTTATCCGGTTTCATCATTTCTTCAATATGAATATTGTTATTTTCAACTTTATATGATTTTTCATTCACGTAAGTACTTCCATAAAAAGCAGCTACATGTAAATTAATATTGTAATTAACCGGCAATATAACCTGCACTTTACCTAAAATGTGTCTAACAACAATGGTATTATTTTCCTTAATATTTGCAGCTTTTGTTAAGTCAATATGTAGGTCGCCAATTCCATGTTGAATTTGGACATCTTCCCATTTATATACATAAACTGGTGTACGTTGCTCACCAAACCACTTTTGTTTAATAAAAGATGGTGAAGTCATAACCTCATCCGTCGCAACTACTTTTTTTGGTTTAAATTTGTGTATTAAATAACGCACAATAAGTAGTAATAAAAAGACGAACAAGATGATGATTGTATACTTATTAGACAATAATGTGAATGCAATTAATAGCGCGCCTATCCAAAACGCCAAAAGGCCACGTATTTTATGAAAATAAAGATATCCTACATAAACTAATACACATCCCAATAATAGAACGAGTAAAAAGCCAATTTTTTCAAAAAATATGTAGTAAAAATTGGCAATAATCATTAATGCAGTAAAAATGATCAACATTTGCGTTGATATATATTTGTGTGTCATGTTTCGCCGCCTTTCTATGCCACAGCGTTCATATAATTTATTAGATACGATGTTTTTTCTGTTGCTATTTTTTCAGTTGAAGTTTGTTGAATTTGAGTTTCAATTTGTGCATAATATGCTTCAACTTTATTCAACTCTGATTTAATATTTTCAATTTCTTGATTATTGATTTCTCTTGCACATTGAATTTGAAATGCTTCAGCAATATCAATATATTTATTTTCTAATGTTAGCATTAGACTGTCAATTAACTTGCTAAGTTGTTCTTTTTTAGTAATTAAATAACGCATATAATCATCTAAATTTTTCATTTTTTCATCTAGCATTAAAAGGTAGTGCTTGATATTATTTCTTACTGTTGCTCTCAAAAACTGTTCAATATAACGTTCAACATAGTTCATAACTATCACCTTTTATAATAAGTTTTAAAATACCAAATGCGCTATGTATCTTCGTTGATGTCGATGATATGTTTGCTTAAAAACTACTTTATTACAACATATTTTTGAAATGACGCATTGATTGTGTTCTTAATTATTATAAAACAGTTCCGAAACCAATATGAATAGGCTCCGGAACTAAATGATGTTCATACTTTAGTCTTAGTATATGTTGAACTATTCTTCTTCAATTTTTGTCGTTAAAATCGGACCATCCTTAGTCACGATAACCGTATGCTCAATTTGAGCAACAAAACTTTTATCGCTCGTTTCAAAAGCCCATTCATTTTTACCTTCTGTAACAAATGATGCATTTGATGAGATAAACGGTTCAATAGCTAATACCATACCTTCAGTTAATAATGTTTTGTCTTTTGGATCAAAGTAATTAAGTACATGTGCTGGTGCTTCATGTAATGATAAACCAACACCATGACCTGTTAAGTTTTTAATGACTTTCAAATCATTTTGTCTAGCTGTATTATGCACCGCTTTACCAATGTTACTTAACTTAGTACCCGGTTTTACTTTTGCAATTGCATTCTCAAATGCCATCGTTGCTACGTCACATACTTTTTGTTTCATTGGATCATCTGATTCTCCAACGACAAATGAAATGCCTGTATCTGCATAATAGCCATTCTTCAAAGCCGATACATCAATATTTACTAAATCTCCTTCACGAATGACACGCTTACTTGGAATCCCATGTGCCACCTCTTCATTGACACTAATACACGTTTGACCAGGAAAATTTTCATCATGAATTGGCGCAGAAATAGCACCGTATTCTTCAAATAACTCTTTCGCAATATTATCAAGCTCTTTCGTAGTGATACCTGGTTTGGTTGCAGCTTGCATTGTATTGCGCACTTTAGCGCATATGTATCCAATTTCTTTTAACGCTTGTAATTCTTCTTCTGTTTTTACAATCATTTTATCCCGTTCCTTTTTTATATAATTATAACTTATTATAGCAAAAATTCTTTGATATACTAAAGATGTTACTTTAGTATTTTGGAAAGTGAGTGAGACATAGTGTGATAAAGAAAAAATATTTCTTTATCGTTGTACCCCAACTTGCATTGCCTGTAGAAATTGTAGATCAAATTTCTCTATGTTGGGGCCCCGCCAACCTGCACATTATCGTAAGCTGACTTTTCGTCAGCTTCTGTGTTGGGTCCCACACCCCAACTTGCATTGCCTGTAGAATTTCTTTTTTGAAATTCTCTATGTTGGGGCCCACACCCCAACTTGCACATTATCGTAAGCTGACTTT
>NZ_KV839100.1:0-1323 GCF_001838845.1 Staphylococcus sp. HMSC36A10 | reverse complement strand
CTGACTTTTCGTCAGCTTCTGTGTTGGGGCCCCGGACTATAATTGAAAAATGCTTGTTACAAGTGCATTTTATTTCAGTCAATTTCTAACAATATAACATTGTGGAGCCCAGAACTTTGATTAATGTATATGAAAATCAAAGTAATGCT
The DNA here is from genome assembly GCF_001838845.1 of Staphylococcus sp. HMSC36A10. Taxonomy (NCBI): domain Bacteria; kingdom Bacillati; phylum Bacillota; class Bacilli; order Caryophanales; family Staphylococcaceae; genus Staphylococcus; species Staphylococcus sp. HMSC36A10. The sequence continues at coordinate 1,174 of NZ_KV839100.1, read as the reverse complement.
TAAGTATGATTATTTCAAATATTTTACATACATGAACTTTTCCAATGTACGATACTATTATTATAAAGCGCTCGCTAAGATTTTACGATGATTAGAGGTTAAAAAATGAACGATCAATGGTATAAACATTTAATTGGTGCCAGAACAATTAAAACTGGTATTGCCATTTTTTTAACAGCTGTCTTTTGTATGGCACTAGATTTAACACCCATCTATGCCATTTTAACAGCTGTAGTCACAATTGAACCAACTGCCAAGGCATCACTTATTAAAGGTTATCGTAGATTACCTGCTACGGTAATTGGTGCAGGCTTTGCAGTATTATTTACATATTTATTCGGCGATCAATCACCTTTTACATATGCATTGAGTGCAACGTTCACGATTTTATTCTGTACAAAACTCAAATTGCAAGTTGGTACGAATGTCGCTGTACTAACATCATTAGCTATGATTCCAGGTATTCATGATGCCTACATATTCAACTTTTTGTCTCGAACATTGACAGCAATTATTGGACTCGTGACATCAGGTTTAATTAACTTCATGGTGTTTCCACCTAAGTATTATGGTCAGGTCGAAGAAAAATTAAGTAAGACAGATGCCTTGATGTATAAATTATTTTACAATCGCTGCCAAGAACTTATCTTATCAAGACTGCAATCTGATAAAAGCGAAAAAGCATATAAAAATATTTTCAATTTAAATAATCAAGTTGAAACGTTAATAAGTTATCAACGTGATGAATTAAGCTATCATAAGAAAAAAGAATGTGATTGGAAATTACTCAATCAATTAACTAAACGTGCATATACGAATCGTTTGTTTATCACTCATTTATCAAATATCATTTACTTGCCTAAAAATACTCGTGTTAACTTTTCAGGTGACGAAAAAATGGCATTGCTAAAAATTAGTAGTAGCATCAAAGATATATTTTATGATGGTTCTTTTAAGAGAGAAGATGATTCTGTAGAAACTTTACGTTCGACTATAAAAGCACTTGAAATTAGTGGTGAAAATCAAATTAAAAGTCATATACTATACGAAGTTCTAATGATTTATCGACTGCTAGACAGCAGATATGCTTAATTTAAGTACCTTATGCTAATTGGCACCATGGGAGTGGGACAGAAATGATATTTTCGTAAAATTTATTTCGTCGTCCCACCCC